>DASYFZ010000335.1:0-17797 GCA_036000295.1 Solirubrobacteraceae bacterium | reverse complement strand
CTCGTCGCTGCGCAAGGCGGCGTCGTCAGCGCCGAAGAGCTGCTGAACCGGGCCTGGGATCAGAACGCAGACCCGTTCACCAACGCCGTGCGCATCACCGTCTCGGCACTGCGCAAACGCCTCGGCGAACCCTGGCTGATCGCGACGGTGTCGGGCGTTGGCTACCGCATCGATACGGGACCACACGCTGGGGGCGGGGGAGGCGACGATGGATAGAGCGCCTGGGATGAGCGTTCGCCTCAAACTGACCCTCAGCTACGCCGGCTTTCTGATGCTCGCCGGTGTCTTGCTGCTCGGCGCCGTGTGGGTGTTCCTCCTGCGTTACGTGCCCGATCGTGCGTTCCTCATCAACGCCGACACCCCCCTTCACAGTGTTTTCCCCGTCCGGTCCAGCCTCCTGCACGTGTTCGCTCCAAGGGCAGCCGCCGTATTGGCGTTCCTGCTCCTGTTCGGTCTCGTGGGAGGATGGATTCTCGCCGGCCGCATGCTCGCCCCCCTGGCCCGCATCACCGACGCCACGCGTATGGCCGCGAACGGGTCGCTCTCCCACCGCATCGAGTTAGAGGGCCACCAAGACGAGTTTCGCGAACTGGCCGATAGCTTCGACCTCATGCTCGCGCGGCTCGAAGCGCACGTCGCCGAGCAGCAGAGATTCGCAGCCAACGCCTCCCACGAGCTGCGCACCCCACTGGCGATCACGCAGACCCTTCTCGATGTCGCCCACAACGATCCCAACCGCGACAGCGGCGAGCTTGACGAACGTCTCCGCGCCGTCAACGCTCGAGCGATCGAACTCACCGAAGCACTGCTGCTGCTCACCCGCGCCGACCAGCGATCCTTTGCCCGGCAACACGTCGACTTGTCCCTCATCGCGGAGGAAGCCACCGAAACGCTCCTCCCGCTGGCGGAAACGCACGGCGTCACGATCGAGACCTCCGGGGACATCACGCCCACCATCGGCTCACACGCTCTCCTACTGCAAATGGCCACGAACCTCGTGCACAACGCGATCGTCCACAACCTCCCCGAACACGGCGCCGTGCACGTCAGCACCGCCGCCGGCCCCGAGGCCGCCACGCTCACGGTCGAGAACACCGGCGACAAGCTCAGCCCGGAGCTGGTCTCGACACTCACCGAACCGTTCCGGCGCGGCACCGAACGCATCCGTGCCGATGACGCAGGCGTCGGCCTCGGCTTGGCGATCGTCAAGAGCATCACCCAAGCACACGACGGAACCCTCACCCTCACCCCGCGGACTGGCGGCGGGCTCGGCGTTACGGTGCAGCTACCGGCCGCCCCGCAGCATCACCCGGCGGCTGCCAGGTCAAGCAAAAAGCCCCGCATTGCGGGGCTTTTGTAGCGCGCCCGGAGAGATTCGAACTCCCGACCTTCGGTTCCGTAGACCGACGCTCTATCCAGCTGAGCTACGGGCGCATGCGGGCAGACTGCCCAGCGACAATGAGCCATCCTAGCGCCAGCGGCGTGACCGGAACGCGCCCACGGGAGAGGGGCCCCGGGCGGGGTCAAGCGCACACTCGTGACGTTGAGGCCCGACGCCCGTGCGATTTTCGCCGTATAGCGGTGACGATCGAACAGACCTCGGCGGGTCCGACGGCGCGTGTGCGTTTTGCCCCGGATCGCCCGGCGCCGCCCGGCCCGCACGGCCGAGGTCTAGTCCCGCCGAGGCAGCGTCGACGGCCCCACCGTCTGTGCCAGCCACGTGACCAGCGGCCGTGCCGCCGCGAGCTCCGAGCGGACCACCTCGTCACAGCGGCGCTTGTGCAACCAGGGCTTGAGCGGGTGCCGGCGCGACAACGTCATGCGCTTCAGCCGCAGGTAATCCAGCCGCGGATGGTCGGTCTTGTAACCCCGAGGAGCGCGCTTGAGCTCCGGCTCGGACAGCGACAACCCCGCGGCCTCGCCAACGGCCACAGCCCGCGAGAAGCCGGCAGCGCGGCGCCCGTCGTTGATCGCCGCCCGGAAGCGTTCGAGCTGGTCCGCGGCCGGGCGGTACATGCCACCCGCGACGACCAACCCGTCGAGCGACAGCTCGAAGTAGTAGCCGCCGGCGGCGCCGTATCCGACAGCGACCCCGAGATGCTCCTTCAGCGGCGGACCCGGGTGGAAGCGCAGGTTGTTGTGGGGCCGAAAGAAATGCGGCTCGCCGAAGTCGCTCAGGCTCTCGGCGAGTGCCCGCGCGGGTCCGAGCAGATCCGCCTCATACCGCGACCGGTTCGCGCGAAACCAGTCGCTGTCGTTGTTGGCCTCCAGCTCGTGCAGGAAGTCCAGCGCCGCCGGCGGCCACATCGCGAAACCGGCCCGGTCGCCGCCTCAGGCGGCCGGGGCTCCGACGGCCTCCTGCGCAGGGTCGTAATACCGAGCGACTGTGAACCCGAGCAGCGTCGGCACGTGGATCGCGAAGATCAGCAGCGACAGCGTGAGCACCACGAGTGGCGCGCCACTGAGATGGTTCTTCAGGAACGCGTACTCGATCAGCCCGGCGATCACCAGATACGCCAGCAGCGACCACTTCGCCACGCCGAAGAACCGGTCCCAGGGGAAGTCCTTGACGCGCGTGAGCGAGTAGATGTTGTAGGCCATCAGCAGCGCCGACAGGACCAGCAGCACGACCGCAGGGCCGATCGGCACGTGCCGTGGCAGGTGCGCCGACAGGTAGATCCCGCCGGCAACGATCAGCCCCAGCGACGTCATCGCAATGCCGGTGACCGGCGGATATTTGCGCTCGCTCATCCTGCCCCCAGCTTGGTCATGATCACGAGCGTCGCGATCTGCATGATGCCGAGCACGCCGGCCGAGTAGACGAACCGCTTCATCAGGTGCTCGATCACCTCGGGGTTCGGACGCGGCTTCTTAAGCTCGATCAGCACCGCGATGTTGGCGGGCTCGAGCAATCCGAGCGCGATCACCGACATCACGCCGACGATGATCATGCTCGCCACGACCCAGCCGTGCAGCGGGTGCACGGTCAGGTTCGTGCCCAGCTTGGTCGACAGCTGCCAGCCGGCGGCGAGCGTCAGCGTCACGACGATAGGCATGATCACGACCATCTTCGGCATCAGGCGCGTCGTGAACTGGATCCGCGCCGGCACGGGCATCGCGCCCATGATCGGCCCGAGCACCAGTCCGAGGAACAGGTCGATGATCGTCCACGCGGCGCCGCCGGACACGTGCAGGAACTCCAGCGGCCACAGCTTGTTGGAGGCGATCGCGGCGATCAACGCGACGGCGGCTACGGCGGCGAAGACAAGGCCTGCGCGAGGAACGATCTCGAAGTCCGGGATCTCGATCGGAGGCCCGGCCGGCGGGGCCTCGTGCAGCTCAATGGGTGGGAGGGCTACGTCTGTCACGGCCCGATCCTAACCTCGGACACGGATCGTTGCCAAGGGCACCGGCCGACCTTATGAGTAGCGGAGGGGGCGGGATTCGAACCCGCGGTCCGCTTGCACGGACTCTGGTTTTCAAGACCAGCGCATTCGACCACTCTGCCACCCCTCCGGGCCACGCGACCGTAGCGAATCGTCCCTACATACACCAGACTGCGTCGTGCAGGCACACGCCCGGCCTACTTGGAAACCCGCACCGCCGATCGCCGGTCCCCGCGAGCAGCAAGCCGCACCCGCCCGGGCCACCGCAGCTCGCGCCCGGCGGACAGCCCGTCCGGACGCACGATCAGCACGACGACGAGCATCGCGGCGACGGCGATCTGGGTCGTCGCGGCCGGCAACGAGATTCCAATACCCAGGACAGTTTGGCCCTGCTCCCAGTTGTTGAGGATCGTGGTGACGGCGGAGATCACGACCGCGCCAACGACGGCGCCGGTCAGGCTCCGCATGCCGCCGACGACGAGCATCGCGATGATCAGGAACGTGATCGATAGGTCGAATGAGCCGGGCCCGATCGAGCCAAGGTAGTGCGCGTACAACCCGCCGGCGACAGCCGTGATCATCGCGCTCAGCGTGAAGGCGATCCGCCGCTCGCGCTCGACGTGGATGCCGAGTGACCTGGCCGCGGCCTCGTCCTCGCGTGAGGCGATCAGCCGGCGGCCGAAGCGCGACCGCTGGTAGGCGAACGAGATCACGATCGCGATGCCAACCCAGACGAGCAACCGCCCGACATGCACGTCGCTGGGGATCGCTGTCACGTTGCCACTACCACCCGTCAGCGCGGTGTCGTTGGTGATGATGTCTGAGACGATCACGAGCAACGCGAGCGTCGCGATCCCGGCCGCGAGGCCAGACAGCCGCATCAGGGGCAGCGAGACCACGAATGCGAGCACGCCGACAAAACCCGCCGCGATCAGGATCGCCGGCGTCGTCGCGAAGTGCGCGTGCGCCAGGAACCCCGGGAGGTTCGGAAGCAGCGCTCCCTTGACGAACGTCGGGATCGTGATCAGCGCGCACGCGTAGGCGCCCAGCGCCATGAACGCGATGTGGCCGAACGACAGCACCCCGGAGTTGCCGGCGAACACGTACAGGCCCACCACCAGCAGCAGGTTGATCAACGCCGGCGGCGCGTCGATCGGGCCGGCGAGCAGCGCCAGCGCGACGACGCCGCCGATCAGCGCGGCGGGCGTCCACAAGGCCCGGGCGATCGATCCCGCCTCGCTCAAATCCGCACTCCCGCGGCGCGTGCGCCGAACAGGCCCTGGGGCCTGCCGAGCAGCATGAAGATCACGATGCTGAACAGGATCGCGTCGTGGTAGGGGAGGAGATGCGACGGAAGCGTCGCCTGCAGCACGACGCTCACGATTCCCAGCAGCAGGCCGCCGACGGTCGCGCCCACCACGCTGCCCGTGCCGCCGACGACGACCGCGATGAACGCGATCAACGTCGGTTGCAGACCGACATCGGTCGACAGCGATCCGCTCTGCATGGTCAGCAGCGTCGCCGCGATGCCGGCGATCGCTCCGCTGATCGCGAAAGCGACCGCGATCACCCGGTTGGCCCGAACGCCGGCCAGGCGGCTCATCGTGAAGTCCTCGGCGGCAGCTCGCAGCTGGATGCCGATCAGCGATCGGGTTAGGAACAGCCACAGCGAGAGCAGGACCGCGGCCGTGACCACGAACGTGAGGATGTCGATCTTTGCGATGTGGACCGAGCCGATGCTGACCGCGTTGTCGAACGACGCCCCGAAGTTGACGCTCGCGGGCCGCGCGCCGGCGATCAGCACGACCAGGTTCTGGATCAGGATGCTGACGCCGAACGACGCCACGAGGAGCGTGACGGCGTCGGCACGGCGCAGCGGCGCGAACGCGACGCGATCGATCAGCACGCTCAGGACGACCGCGCTGGCGATCACGACGATCAGCGCGATCGGCCACGCCAGCGCGCGGGTCACCAGCAGCATGTAGGCGGCGACCATCAGCACGCTGCCGTACGCGAAGTTCGCGATTCGGGCGACGCTCAGCACCAGCGACAGCCCGCACGCAAACAGCGCGTAGAGGCCGCCCGTGCTCAAAGCGTCGGCCGCGTATTGGAGAGCTCTGGTCACGTCGGGCTTACCGCTCCCTCTCCGCGCCCGAAGTAAGAGCTCAGCACGTGCTCGGCGCCGGTCTGGGCAACGCCCTCGATCAGGCCCTTTCGCAGCAGCAGCGCGCGGTCAGCCAGAGCGATCGCGTTGGCGACGTTCTGCTCGACGAGCACGATCGCCAAGCCGTCGTCGCGAAGCTTGCGGATCGTCTCGAACACGGTGTTGACCATCTCGCGCGCGAGGCCGATCGACGGCTCGTCGAGCAGCAGCACGCGCGGCTTGGCCATCAGCGCGCGTGCGATCGCCAGCAGTTGCTGCTGGCCGCCCGACAGCAGACCGCCCTGCCGATGCGCCATCGACGCGAGCATCGGGAACTGCTGCATGACCTGCGCCGCATGCGACGCGGCCTCGCGCCGGCCGGCCCACGCACTCGCTCCGACCATCAGGTTCTCGCGAACGGTGAGCGACGCGAAGATCCGGCGGCGCTCTGGGACGAGCACGATGCCGGACCGGCTCACGTCCTCGGGTGCAAGACCTTGCAGCGGTCGGCCATCCATGCTGACGGCGCCGGTCACGGCGCCTCGCGGGAGCCCGCCGGCGATCCCGAGCAGCGTGCTCGACTTGCCCGCTCCGTTGGGGCCGAGCAGCGCGACAAGCTCACCGGGCCCGCACGTGAGCGACACGCCGCGCACGGCCGCGACCTTGCCGTAGCGCACGTGCAGACCCTCAACCGCTAGCAACGAGCCGCTCCTCCTCGAGCCCGAGATAGGCGTCCTGCACGGCCGGGTCGTCGCGCATCTCGCGCGGGGTGCCGATCGCAAGCGTGCGCCCGTCGACGAGCACGTGGAGCCGCTCGCAGAGCATCATCACCAGCGACATGTCGTGTTCGACGACGAGCATTCCGATCTCGAGGTCATCGTGGATCCGCCGCAACAGGACGCCGAGCTCGCGGGTCTCGACGTCGTCGAGCCCGGCCGCGGGCTCGTCGAGCAGCAGGAACGCCGGCGCGGTTGCCAGCGCGCGGGCGATGCCGACGCGTCGCTCTGTGCCGTGGCTCAGCTGGGCGGCCGGATCGTCGCGGTGATCGAGCAGATCCATGCGCCCGAGCAGCACGTCGACGGCCGCCCGGGCGCGGCGGCCGCCGATCCCGGTCGCGAGCACCGCGGCCTCGAGGTTCTCTGCCACGGTCAACCGGCCAAACAGGCGCACCGACTGAAACGTCCGCGCGAGCCCGAGCTCCGGCCGGCGGTGGACCGCCAGGCGGGTGATCGCTCGCCCGCCCAGCAGCACATCGCCCCGGTCCGGTGCTACGAAGCCCGAGAGGACGTTGATCAGAGTCGTCTTGCCCGCTCCGTTTGGGCCGATCAGCCCGAGGATCTCCTCGCGCGCGAGGGTCATCGTCACGCCGTTCAGCGCCACCACGCCGCGGAACGCGACGTCAACTTCATGCGCCTCGAGCGTCTCGGGCCGGTCGCGGCCGGCGCTGGGCTTCGCCATCATCGCCGCCGCTCAGGACTCCTGCGGAGTGACCGCGATGCCGGGGGCCTGTCGCGACAAGTACTGCGGCTTGCCGTTGCTGTAACGGATCACGACCATCGGCCGGTCGACCGGGATGTGATCGGTCGGCGAGAACGACGTCGGGCCGATCAGCAGCGGCTGCTTGTTGAACTTGTCGAGCATCCCCTGGACGGCGGCCCCGTCGGGGTTGCCGCCGGTCCCGTGCAGAGCTGCGACCAGCGCCTCTGCGGCGCTATAGCCGACGGCCGCGTATGCCGTGGCCGGCGGCTTACCGGTCGCTTTGGTGTACGCCTTGACGAACTGGTTGACGGCCGGGTTGGAGTCGTTGCCGAACACCGACACCTGCGTGGTGATGAAGAAGTTCGAGATGTGCGGAACCGCGCTCACCCAGTAGGTGCCGTCCATTCCGCCGCCGGACAGGACGGGCACCTTGACGCCGGCCGCTCCCAGTTGGCGAAGCGCACCGGAGCCGTTGGGCGGGATCGAGCAGAGCATGAGGCTGTCGGCACCCGAGTTCTGCAGCTGCGTGATCTCGGTCGCGATCGACGGGTCCTTGCCGCTCCACGTGGCGACGCCCGCGATCTTGCCTCCGAGCGCCGTGAACGCCTTCTTGAAGCCGTCGCATAGGCCGCGGTTGTACTGGAGCGTGTTGTCGACGATCAGGAACGCGTTCTTCAACCCCTTCTGCTTGCGCGCGAACGTCGCGACCACGGCTCCTTCGGTGACGACGTCCTCGGACACGGTGTACGCCTTGTTGCCGATGCCCTGGACTCCGAACAGCGGCGACTGTGCACACAGCGACATGCTCACGTCGCCCGCTGCCTGCGCGATCCCGGCGGCCGGGCTGCCGAAGTCGTAGTCGCAGGAGACAACGAGCATCCGCGCTCCCTGACTGAGCAACTGCTTGGCGACGGTCGCGCCGTTGGGGATCACGGACTTCGTGTCCGCGCTGATCAGCTTGATCTTGTGGCCGTCGATGCCACCGGCCGCGTTGGCGTTGGCGACCTCCATCTGAAACGCCGTCCAGGCCGGCAGGTCATACGCCGACAGCAGGCCGGTCTTCGCGATCGCAGCTCCGATCACGATCGGACTCGACGACTTGGTCGAGCTGCTCGACGACGCAGGCGCCGCCGACGAACTTGAGCTCGAGCTCGAACTCGAGCTGCCACAGCCGGCAATAACGAGTGCAGCGACTATCAGGGCCGCAACGCGTCCCCGGGTGATCCCTCTCATTTCCTCAGCCCTCTTTGCTTGGGTTACGGATGCTTGATCCGCTCTGACAGCTCCTGGCGCCGCCGTCGTGTCGCGTCCTCGTCGACGCTGGGCGACGTTGTGTCGTGGTCGGCCACGACGACCCCGTAGACATCCCCTGCGCGCTCCCGACTGATCCATCCCTCGCGCACATCGGCGAGCACCAGCGAGGGATCCCGCTCCAGCGGGCTTCCATACCCGCCGCCGCCGGACGCGATCGAGACGATCCACTCGCCCGGCGCAAGCTCGACGCTCCCGACCAGATCCACGTCGACGCGGTTCCCGTCGGAGTCGATCATCCACGCATCGGCGCGAGCTCCCTGAAGGCCGCCTCGCACCCCACGCGGTGGGTGATGGTGGGCCTCGACCGCCCAGGCGACCGAGACCGGGTTGCGCTTCGGCCCGTAAACCGTTCGACACCCGAAGCCGCCGCGATGGCGTCCCGCTCCCTCGGAATCGGGGATCAGCGCCTGCTCGCGCACGTGGATCGGATAGCGCTGTTCGTCGACCTCGACGCTGTCCTTGTAGACCAGCGACGCGCACACCGGAATCAGATATGTCGGCCATCCGTCTGCGCTGGGCCCTCCGGGACCGCCGCCCGAGCCGATGAAAACCTGGTTGACGTAGGGCATTTCGCCATGGCGGTGGTCGAGGCCCGAGATGACGGCCATGTACGGCGGCATCCCCATGCCGCCCTCGGCCAGCCCCCATCCCTCGCCCAGCTCCGCGAACGCCGCCTGCGTGATGCACACCAGCCGATCGGCCACGTTTGTAGTTGCCATCGAGCACGAATGCGGGAACCTCGGGATCCCGGCGATGCACCCCTCGCGCAACAGCACGTTGACTCTCCGGAAGCTGCCGGCGTTGTGGGGGATGTCCGGATCGATCGAGTTGAACAGGCCGATGATCGAGTTCGCCGTCGCGCACGCGCGCGACTCGTTAAGCCCGCCGGCGTAGTTGTCGGGGTTGTCGCGCAGGTCGAGCTCGACGCGACCCTCCTCGGCATCGATCCGGACGGTCACCTTCAGCGCTATCCCGTCCGGCAGACCGGGATACGGATCGTGAGTCGATGAGCCTTCGAGCGTTCCCGACGGAAGCTCGCGGATCGCCTGCGTCATCCGCCGTTCGCTGTAGTCAAACCATTCGGCGACCAGCGCACGCACCGTATCCAGGCCGTACTGGGCGCAGAGCTCCTTCAGCCGCCGTTCGGCGATGCGGGCGGCTCCGAGCGCGGCGAGGAAGTCGCCGTACCACTGCTCGGGCACCCGGATCCGGGCGCGGCACATCCGCACGACGTCCTCGATGTTGCGGCGATCGCGCTGGACCCGCACGCACGGGAACGTGATCGCTCCTTCGTCGTAGACGTCCTTCGCGGTCGGCGCGTACGTGCTCGGCAGCGCGTTGCCGCAGTCGGCCTGATGGGCCTTGGCGACGGCGGTGAACACGTGCTGGCCGTCGACGAAGACTGGCACCAGAATCGCGTGATCAGCGGAGTGCGTGTTGCCGAGGTAAGGGTCGTTGTGCAGGTAGGCATCGCCGTCGGCGAGGTCAGCGTGGAGCTCGGTCATCGCCTCGGCGAGGAACTCGGACCCGATTACGTGAACCGGGAGGCCCTCTGCCGATGCGAGCAGCTCGTTGTCGGCCGTGACGATCGAGCACGAGAAGTCACGGGCCTGGTTGATCACCGCCGAGCGGGCGGATCTCAACAGCGTGTTCATCATCTCCCGGCAGATGCTCTCCATGCGGTTGGCCATTACGGCCAGCAGGATCGGATCGGCCGTGCGTGGCGGTGCAACCTGTGTCATCAGGCCTCCTCTGTGAAGGCAGGGGCGGTTACTGCTCGTGACATCACGAAATCGCCGTGCTCGTTGACGTCGAGCACCCATTCCGGGTAGACGACGACGGTCGTCGTCGGCAACTCGACGATCGCCGGTCCGCGGACACTGACGCCGGCCGACAGGTGCTCGCCTTCGAGGACCGGCGAGGCCACCGGCTCGTCAGCGCCCCACCAGGCTGGTCTACTCCGTGCGGCGCGTGGGCCGGCGCCGTTGCTTGCGACGCGCTGCGGCGCGGGCTTGGGCAGCGCCACCGACGCCCGGCCCTTCCAGGTCAGGCACTCGACGCGCTGCCCCGGCTCACTGACGGCGAACACGCGCTCGTGCGTGTCGTGGAACGCCTGCACGAGCGCACTGACGTCGTCGAACCTGCGCGCCGGGAGCGGAACGTCGAGCTCCCACACCTGGTAGGGGTAGCGCGCCTCGACCACGTAGTCGCGCACCTGCGCCTCGGGTGCGATCTGCATGCGCCCGAAGAACTCGTCCATCTGCTGGTCGAGCGAGTCCAACGCGTCGCCAACGCCCGCAAAATCGAACTGCCCGGTGTGGGTCCGGCGGCTGACGGTGAACTCGGTGACGATGTCGCCGTACAGGCCGCCCATCGCCGACAGCGCCGCAGCCGTTCGAGGGATCAACACGCTGCTGGAGCCGAGCTCCTCGGCGAGCTTGGCCATCGTCAGGCCGGCCGCGCCACCGCCGGCCACCAGCACCGAGTCGCGCGGATCGATCCCCTGGTTGATCGTGATGTCCCGCACGGCTGTGACCATGTGCTCGTTGGCGACGGCGAGGATCGCCCACGCGGCCCGTTGCAGCGACAGGCCGAGCGGCTCGCCCACGACGCGCTCGATCGCGCTTGCCGCCGCGGCCGCGTCGAGGTTCAGCCGGCCGCCGAGGAAGTACCCGGGATCGATGTATCCGAGCGCCACCGCCGCGTCGGTGACCGTCGGCTCGGTGCCGCCTAGCCCGTAGCACGCGGGGCCGGGCTCGGCGCCCGCGCTCTGCGGACCGACGCGCAGGAGCCCGCCGGAGTCGATCCAGGCGATGCTGCCGCCGCCGGCGCCCACGTTCTTGACCGCGACCGACGAGAGCCCCGTGATGTGGCCCGTGAACATCGGCCCCAGCCAGGTCTCGCGCGTGAGCTGCACCTCGCCGTCGCGTACGACGCTGACGTCAAAGCTGGTGCCGCCGGTGTCACAGACGACGAGGTTGCGCGCCGGATGGGCAGCCACCCGGCCGGCGACGGGCGCCATCGCCGGTCCCGAATTCACCGAGTACAGCGGCCGCTGTGCCATGTCGTCGAGTCGCAGCACGCCGCCGAAGGACGTGACCAGCAGCAGCTCTCCGTCAAAGCCGCTGGCCCGCAGATCGGACTGCATCTCCGAGAGGTGGCTTTGCATCAGCGGCTTGAGCGACGCGTCGATCGCAGCCGATGACGTTCGCCGGTACTCGCGGATGATCGGGTTCAGCCGCGACGACAGCGTGTACGGCACGCCCGGGAGCTCGGTCTCGATCAGCTCGCCGATCAGCTGCTCGTGCGCGGCGTTCTCGATCGACCACAGCAGCGCGACCGCGACCGCCTGCACCCCGTGTTCGCGCAGCTGGGCGAGCACGCCCCGGACCTCGTCGGGATCCAGCGGCTGCAGGACCTCGCCCTCGGAGCTGATCCGCTCGTCGACCTCGAACGTCAGCTCGCGCGGGATGTAGGGCTCGGGGTAGGGGTTGCCGAAGTCAAACGGCCGGAGCTTGCCCCCTTCGCGGAACGTCAGCGTGTCGCGAAATCCCTTGGTCGTGATCAGCGCGGTCCGCGCCGTCGTCGAGGTGAGGATCGCGTTGGTCGATCGCGTCGTCGCGTAGATCAACACGTCGGTGGCGGCAAGCAGCTCGCTCATGCTCAGCGCGCGCTGCTGCGCCGCTACCGTCAGCGCGCTGCCGATCCCCTCGAAGATCCTGCTGGGCGTTGTCGGCGCCTTGCTGAGGCTGAATCGGCCGTCGGAGTCGGCGAGCACGACGTCGGTGAAGGTGCCGCCGGTATCGATTGCGATCTGGAATGCCATCGCCGGTCACGCGGTTGTCGTAGCCGCCGGCGCGATCGCATCCCGTCCTTGCAACGCGCGCGCCACCAGCGCCTTGCAGGCGTCGAGATCGGTCTCGCGGTACATCGCGAGCACCTCGGCCGCGGGCGAGCCCGAGCCGTGGATGATCTCTGTGTTCCAGTACCCCGAGTACTCCGACGCCGCCAGGTCGCGGATCAGCTTGAACACGCGCAGCCGCTCCCAGGCCGAGTCCGGGTCAGCGCCACGGAAGTACTTCTCGACCAACGGCTTGATGTCCGGGGCCTGCAGGTCCTCGAGCAGCGGCGCGGTGGTGACGGCCCCGCCCGCGATCTCGAGGAGCAGCCTGCACGCGGTGAAGTGGCTCTCCATGCACACGTGCTTGCCGGCATTGGTGAGCACCGGATCGGGGATCTGGTAGCCGGGCTCGCGGCTGTGGCTTTCGAGCGACGCCGCCACTCCGAGCGCCCAGATCGAGCGCTCCATCCGGATCAGCTGGGTGATCTTCTCGCGGATGTGGCCGACCGATGCGACCCCATTGAGCTCGGCGATTCGCTGTGCGGCTCCGACGAACAGGCGCAACTTTCCTGACTCGGTCCCGAGGTAGCCCTGGCGGTTGACGCTCGCAAACGCGTTGGCGACGTCGCCCGCGTACTCCCACTCGCCAAGCAGGAACACGCGCTCGTAGGGCACGAACACGTCGTTGAAGATCGTGAACGTCTCCGCGAGCTCGTCGTGTGAGGAGATCGGCGCCTCCCACGCACTGTCGCTGCCGGCGTTCAGCGCCCGGGCGACGAGCGTGATCCCGGGCGCGTCGACCGGGACCGCAAACGAGACCGCGTACTGCCCCTCGTCCTCGCGCATCGCGCGCGTCGGGATCACGATCAGCTCCTCGGCGCCGACACTTCCCGACGTGTGCGCCTTGGCCCCGCGAACGATGATCCCCTCGTCGGTCCGGTCGACGACCCGCAGGTACATGTCTGGGTCGTCCTGCTGACCTGGGCGCAGGCCGCGGTTGCCCTTGAGGTCGGTGACCGCGGCGGCAGTCATCAGCTGCTCGCGCTGGAATCGCTTGACGTACTCGGTGACGCGCGCGTGATACGCGGTCCCGCGCTCGCGGTCGAGGTCGTGCGTGGCGACCAGTAGGGCGTGCAGCTCGTCGCGCCCGATGCTCGCGTAGCCGGTCAGCGGTGAGCGTTCCGCGAGCAGCTGCGCGGCCTTGAGGTTCTGCAGCAGGTCCTCGGCGCTGGTCGCGATGTGCCAGAAGACGTGGCAGTCCTCGCCATTGAAGTCCGGGCGCGCGACCATCGTCTCCGCGGTCTCGGCGTCGAACGCGGCCTGGTACAGCCAGCCGCCCCACGACAGCAGCGTGGGCATGAAGTCCGGGTGCTCGATGACGTTGTCGAGAACCTGACCGCGCCAGCGAAAGTCACCGCGCCGGTGTGACAGCCGTTCGGTCAGTTCGTCAGCCGTGTGTAACGCCATCGAGGCTCCTTTGCGTCGTTGAGAGGTCGATTCCGAGCGCGAACTCCATGCAGCGGTCGAGCTCGGCTACGGTCCAGCCGCCGTTCAGGAACGCCACGCTGGTCTCGGCCGGCGGTTGCCAGATCGAGAGCTTGTCGCCGCCGAGGCTGAGCAACAGGCCATTGAGTCCGCGTCCGCGCTCGCTTGCCAGCAGGACGATCAGCGGCGCGACCTCGCCGGCTGAGCCCAGCGCCCTGGGGAACGCCTCGGGCGGCCCATAGCGGTAGGCGGCCAGCAGCTCGGGGAGCTCCTCGGTCATCGCCGTCAGCGCGTTGGGCAGTACGCAGTTACACGTGATCCCATGGCGAGCGAGCTCGCGAGCCCACGTCAGCGTCATCCCGAGGATCGCTCCCTTGGCGGCCGCATAGTTCGATTGGCCGAACGCGCCGATCATCGAGTCGGAGCCGATGTTGATGACCGCGCCCGAGCCCTGCGAGCGCATCGCGCGCGCACACGCGCGCGTCACGTAGAAGGTCCCGTAGACGTGGCCGCGGATCACCTCGTCGAACTCGTCGTCAGACATCTTCAGCAGCGTTCGGTCGCGGACCGTGCCGGCGTTGTTGACGACGGCATCGACGCGCCCGTACGTGTCCAGTGCCGTGTCGACGAGCCGCTGCGCGACGTCGCAATCGCCGACGTCACCCGCGACGGCCGGCGCGGCGCCGAGCTCGGCAGACAGCGCTTGCAGCGGCCCGGGCCGCCGGCCTGAGAGCACCACGTCGGCGCCCGCTTGCGCCAGCGCAACCGCGTAAGCCCGCCCGAGGCCCGCCGTCGCGCCGGTCACGATCACCACGCGGCCATGCAGCTCCGTGCTCATGCCTGCACCGCCGCCAGCTCGGCTTCGGCGTGGCAGCGCAACTCGTGGCGGTCGATCTTGCCGGCGGCGTTGCGCGGGAGCTCGTCGAGCACGAAGAAACGCTCCGGGATCGCGTAGTCGGCGATCGATTCGTGCAGCGCCGTGCGCACCGCCGGCTCGTCGAGCTCGGTGCTGTCGCGCAGCGACACGAATGCCACCACGCGCTCGCCGAAGATCGGATGCGGTGCGCCGAGCACGGCGACGTCGGCGACGTTCGGGTCCAGGCTGATCGCGGCCTCGACCTGGAGCGGGCTGATCTTCTCGCCGCCGCGGTTGATCACCTCTGATGCTCGTCCCAGCACACGGAGGTGACCGTCATCGGTGAGGCTGCCGACATCGCCGGTCATCAGCCATCGCCCGCGCAGCACCTCGCGGGTGCGTTCGGGGGCCGCCCAATAGCGCGACATTCGGCTGGGCCCGGCGAGCATCAGCTGACCAGCAGTTCCGGCGGGCAACGCCCGTCCGTCCGCGTCGACGATCTGCTGCTCGACGCCGGGGACCGGGCGCCCGACGCTGCCCTGATGCTCGGCCAGGTCAGACGGCTCGAGGATGTGGCTGACCGACGTGAACTCGGTCAGCCCGTAGCAGTTGTAGAGCTTCAACGCGGGCCAACCTGCCGCCAGCTCGTCGATCCAGGCTGCCGGCATGGGCGAGCCGCCGTAGCAGGCGATCCGGCATGCGCGGAACACTCGGTCCGCGTCGGGGGAGAGGGCGAGCAAGCGCAAGATCCCGGGGACCGCGATCAGGTAGCTCGCCGGCCGGCGCAGGAGCGCGTCGCGAGCCATCGTCTTGCCGAACTCCGGCAGCAGGTCGATCGAGCCCCCGACGAGCAGCATGTGCGCGACCTGGTCGCAGAAGCCTGTGTTGTGAAACAGCGGCACGAGCACGAGCGTGCTGTCGGCCTCGGTGGTCCCGAGCACCCGCGCGTAGGCGTTGGCCGCGACAGTCAGCGCGCGGTGTGAGATCAACGCGCCCTTTGGCCGGCCGGTGCTGCCTGAGGTGAAGCTGATCAGCGCCGGCGCGTCGGCGGCGAGCGGCGCGTTGCGGCCGGGCACGGAAGGTGCGAGCCAGATCGAGCGCCGGTCGCGGGAATCCCGATCGAGCGTCCGGCTGATCGCCGTGCCGGCAGAACGGCTGGCGAGCTCGGACAGCGCTGCGTCGTGCAGCAGGACGCGCGCGCGGACGAGCTCGAGCTGGTGGGCGAGCTCGGCGCGGCCGAGGCGGTGATTGAGCGGCACGGCGACCGCTCCGAACTCGAGCGTCGCCAGGAACGCGACCACCCAGTCGATCGAGTTGATCCCGAGGATCGCGACGCGATCGCCGGAGCGCACCCCGAGGCCCGCGAGTCGGGCTCCCATCTGTGCCACCAGCCCGGCGAGATCACGATAGGTGAGCTGTTCGTCGCCGGCGCTCAGCGCCAGCCTGCCGGGGCGCTCCGCGGCGTGTGCGGCGAGCGCGTCCGGAACGGTCGCGAACTGTGGGAGTGGGGTCTGCGGGGTCGGCATCGGCTACCTAGCGTGCGTTAGATAGGTGACGCTACAGCCGTCTCCAACGACTGTCAAGCGTGGATCCGGCGGCTGGCGAACTGGGCGCGGGCGCACACTTGACATCTGCCATGCAACGTGGCTAGGGTGCCACCTAGCTAGCGCCCGTTAGGTCTGAGCGGAGGAGAGGACGATGCTTGAGGCAGCATCCAAGGATCTACCTCGTGATTCAGGTCGTGGCGAGGTGATCGCGGCGAATGCACGAGCGGCTGGAAGCAACAAGCTAGATGGCGCGCCGCCGAGCCGGCATCCAGCGGCGCGTGACGCGCAGACCGAGCCTCGCCAGTGTGATCGGGAGTGCTTGCTACGGTAACGAGCGCCAGTTAGGCAATGTGTAACTCAGTGCCTTGGGCGCGGGACCAAGGGGTGAGGATGAGAGCCAGATGGGTGTGAATCAGCAGTCGGATGCAACGAACCTCGATCGACGGAAGCAGATCCGGCGGCTGGCCGCGGAGATGTTCTTCGAACGCGGTTACGAAGCGACGACGATGCGGGAGCTGGCGGCCGCGATCGACATCAAGACCGCGAGCCTCTACTACTTCTTCCCCAATAAAGAGCAGATCCTGTTCGACCTGATCGAGTCGGTCGTAAAGCAGCTGGTGCTCGGGGCGAGGCACCTCGTCGACAATGAGCGCACGCACGAGCAGCGTCTGGCCAGCCTCGTGGTCAACCACGTGGTGCTGCACGCGATGCGCCCGAAGGAGTCGACGCTCGGCGACTCGGAGCTGCGCAGCCTGACCAAGAAGCACCTTCGCGCCAACGTGCGCCACCGCGACGAATATGAGCGGCTCGTGGTCGACGTGCTCGAGGCCGGCGGCCGCGACGGGGCCTTCTCGTTGATCGACACCAAGCTGACCGCGTACGCGATCATCGCCCACAGCAGCCACGTCGGGACCTGGTATCGGCCGGACGGACGGATGTCGGTCGGCGACGTCGCTGAGGTGTATGTCGACCTGGCGCTGCGGATGGTCGATGCCGAATCGCTGCCCAGCGACGACGTGCAGCGACTGGTCGCCAACGCAGAGAGCTTTCACGCCACCCAGCCGACCTAGCCCGAGTTCGCGCTAGCCCCACCCCCGAACACCGGCAGGCCGTACTTTCTGACGCGTGTGGTCGGGCTAGCTTGAAGTCCGATGCGCCCTGCTGCGGACAACCATCGGGATACCGTGACGATGGCGTCGGTGATGCGAATCTCCGATCTCGACCGCGAGCTGGCGGCCCGGCGTCTGTGCGACGCCGCCGGCGTCGGGATCCTCGGGGTCGGCGAGCTCGAATGGCGGCTTGACAGAGTGCTGTCGGCCGCTACTCGCGGCCAGCTCGAGGCGCTGCTGTTGGACGTCCCCGCTCCGCGCACCGTGCGGGAATCGCCGGTCAGTCGTTGGCTGCGTGCGCACATCGGCGCCTTCGCGATCATCAACAGCGGCCTCGCAGCGATCTGGGCGGCCGCGGGGTTCGGATACTTCTGGCCCGTGTGGCCGCTGATCGGGTGGGGCATGCTGCTCGCCGGTCACGTATGGGCTGCGCACCTCGTGCAGCCGGCCGACGACGATTGACGCCGGATGGAGGGGCCGGCGTTTCGGGTATGAAGGACGAGAGGCGGCCCTCTACACTGCCCCGAGCGCCCGGAGAGGTGGCCGAGTGGCTGAAGGCACTCGCCTGCTAAGCGAGTAAGGGGTTAACACTCCTTCGCGGGTTCGAATCCCGCCCTCTCCGCTTTCTCCTCTCGGC
>DASYFZ010000307.1:0-5964 GCA_036000295.1 Solirubrobacteraceae bacterium | reverse complement strand
TTCAAGCCGGGGATCGACAACCTCGCGTTCATCGGGCTGCTGCAGCCGCTCGGAGCGATCATGCCGCTGGCCGAGGCGCAGGGACGCTGGCTGGCGTCGTACCTGCGCGGCGAATACCGCCTGCCGCCGCTGCCCGCGATGAAGGCCGACATCCGCGACGAGCGCGAGCGGATGTTCCGCCGCTACGTCGCGTCCAAGCGCCACACGATGCAGGTGGATTTCGACAACTACCTCTACGAGCTCGGCAAGGAGCTCAAGGCCGGGGCGGCTCGCGCCCGCGCAGCAGGCTTTGCGCTGCCAGTCGCGGCGCGCGCCCGCGCCGGCGAGGCAGCGACCGCGTGACCGGCGCGGCGGTCGCCGGCGGCAAGCGCGAGCAGACCAAGGCGCACAATCGCGCCGCGATCATCGGCGCCGCGCGCGAGGTGTTCGCCGAGCTCGGCTACGACGCGGCCGGGGTGCGCGACGTGATCCGGCGCACGGAGCTCGCGTCGGGCACCTTCTACAACTACTTCGCCGACAAGGAGGCCGTGTTCCGCGCGGTCGTCGACGAGAGCGCTCAAGAGGTCCGTCGCCGGCTCCGCGAGGCACGCAGCGGCGCGCAGACGCTCGAGCAGTTCGTCGGCGATGCCTATCGGGCGTGGTTCGAGTTCCTCGTCGAGGACGAGCTGATGTTCGAGCTGATGCAGCGCAACGCCGGCCCGATCCGCGCGCTGTTCGGTGACCCGATCCTCGGCTCGGGCGTGCAGGAGCTGCTCGACGACATCACCGCGGCGATCGACCGTGGGGACCTGCCGCCGCACGACGCCGACTACATGGCCGGCGCGATGGCCGGCGTCGCGCTCGAGCTCGGCGTGCGGATGGCCGAGCGCTCACCGGCAGACGTCGAGGGCGCGGCGCGGTTCGCTACCAACCTGTTCCTCGGCGGCATCGCGCGGCTAGCGCAGCTGCAGCGCCCGCAATCGCAATAGCTCGACGAGGTCCAGCCCGTCGTGGCGCGGGTCGGCGATCGCCGGCCCGCCGTCGAGCGGCAGCGCCGCCCGCAGCCTCCCGTCGATCTCGGCGACGAGCGCCGGTCCATCCGGCGCCGGCGCGCGTTCGAGCTCTGCCAGCTGGTGCAGCGCGCCCGCATCGGCGGCGGCCGCGTACCGCAGCGTGACCCTGGTAACTGGTGTGCTTGCCGTGTCCATCTAACCATCATAACTGGTTACGTCACCGGCCAACTAACATTGGTGGTGATGAGCAAGCAGCAGGAAGCGCCTGGCGAGCTTGAGCACGTCCGGGCATTCGTCAACACGGTCGACCTGGAAGAGAGCTCCGAGGAGCTCAGCGGGCCTGACGAGCTCTCGAGCTGGCTCGTGCAGCACGAGTTGGCGCCCGCCGGCCTGGTAGCCACCAACGCCGACCTCGAGTACGCGATCGGCCTGCGTGAGGCGCTGCGCGCGGTCCTCCTCGCTCACAACGCCGACGGCTTCGTCCACGCCGACGTGGTCTCGCGGCTCGATCGGGCAGCGGAGCGCTCCGATCTGCGGCTGCGCTTCGACAAGACCGGCTCCGGAACGCTCGAGCCCGAGGCCGATGGCGTCGACGGCGCGCTCGGCCGGCTGCTGGCGATCGCCCATCGCTCGGTCGCCGACGGCACCTGGCCGCGCCTGAAGGCATGTCGCGACGAGAGCTGCGAGTGGGCGTTCTACGACCACACCAAGAACCGCTCCGGCGCCTGGTGCAACATGGCCGTCTGCGGCAACCGGGCAAAAGCGCGCGCATATCGCGAGCGTCGCGGGGCGCCTCGCGGCGTGCAAGGATGATGCCGTGCCCAGCTTCTGCCGACACAACCGCCTGATCCAGAACTGCCCGATCTGCTCGCGCGAGCAGGCTGTCGAGCTGCGTCCGATCGTTTCCTCGAGCGCGCCGCGAACCAGCCAACCGCGTCCCCGCAGCCAGAGCCAGAGCCGCGCCCGCGTGACGGGCCAGTCATCGCCCGGCGTGCGCGGCGGGTTGAAGGTGCGGCGCCTGGCGCGCGGAGCTGACGACGGCTACAGCACGCCGCTGCTCCCCGGGCTGCGCTCCAGCGAGGACGCCGAGCGCCTGGCACAGGAACTGGGGTTTGCGGCAGCGCGGCTGCGGCTGCTGGAGTTCGATCCGCCTGGGCTCTACGCGGAGGTCGCCAACCACCGCGAAGACCTCGAGGAGCGCAGCTGGCTGGCGTTCCTGATCGCCTACATCTGCCCGGTCGACGACGAAGACGATCCGTTCGAGTTCATCCGCCTGGTGCGAACGCCGTGGGGGATGCACGAACTACCCGACCTCGACGGCGTGCGGCTCGGCCCGCGCACGGCCCATGATCCCGACCGTGGCGTGCGCACGATCGAGGCCTATCGCGCCTGGGCGGGGCGCAGCGGCTCGCAGGCGGACGCGTTCATGGGCGATCAGGGCTGGACGCCGGAGCGGCGCTTCGCGAGGACGTTCGAGCGCCTCGCGCTGCCCGGGTTGCACCGCGGCGCGCGCTTCGATCTGCTCGTCACGCTGGGCCGCCTCGGGGCATACGACCTGCGCGCCGGCGCGCTGCAGGTGGGGGGCGACAACGAGGTCACCGTCGCCGCCAAGCGGGCTTTGGGGATCGGCGACCCGATGCTGCTCGAGCGCCGCGCCGCCGACCTTGCGGAGGCCTGCTCGTTGCCGCTCGAGGCCCTGGATCTCGGCTTCTACAACTGGGAGCGCGGCGAGCGCGCCCATCTCGGGGTGCCGCCCGACACCGAGCCTGATCCGGACACGCTTGCGTCGATCCGGGCCGCCTTGAGCTTGTAACCCCCTTTACGTCCGCGCCACCGCCTACCTTCTGCGGCGTCCGCATCCATCAAGCCGGAGTCGCGATGACCCTCTGCTTCATCGAACCGCAGAACGCCATACGAGTGATCGCCGAATCCGTCGGACGCGAGGCGCGTCGGCAGATCCTCGGTGAAGTCGTACGGGCCTGGGTGGACGAGATCCCGGAGTCCGAGCTCGAGTCCCACTACGCGAAGGCGGTAGCAGACCTCGACGAGGACGACCTGTCGCTGCTGGCCGCGTGGCATGCGTCGCTGGAGGTCGGGCATCCGGTCCCGAACAAGGAGTTCCTGGTCAACGTGTTCCCGTCACTGGGCGAGAACCGCCGCGAGGCGTTGAAGATCGCCGCGAGCTTCCGCGGCGAGGAGGCGTTCCGGGCCGGGGTGGGGGAGGAGCAGGCGTTCGACACGGTGCTGCCGTGGCTCTCGCAGGAGCGCTGCCGGGAGCTTGCCCGCGAGTGCCTCGAGCTGTACTGCTGGGACCGCCTCGGCGTCGAGAATTAGCGCAGCAGCGACAGCTACCGCAGCTGCTCTTCGATCTCCGCGATCGCCTGATCGGTGTCGCGAAACCACACGGCGCGCATGCCCAGGTCGCGTGCGGCCGCGCAGTTCAGATCGACGTCGTCGACCATCAGGGCGCTCTGGGCCGGCACGCCGAGGCGCTCGAGGGTGATCTCGTAGATTCGCGGCTCGGGCTTGCGAGAGCCGACGAACGCGGAGTCGACGACGACCGAGAAGATCTCGTCGACGGGGAGCTTGGCCCGCCACAGCGGCTCCCACTCACGCACGTTGTTGGTGCAGATCCCAAGCTTGTACCCCTGGTCGCGCAGCCCGCGCATGAACTCGAGCATCCGCTCGTTTGGATGCAGATGCTCGAAGAACCGGTGGCCGAAGTCGTGCATCGAAACCTCGCGCCCGAGCTGCCCCGTTAGCTCGCTGCTCAACTCGTCGAGGAACTGCGTCTCGCTGCGCCTTCCGGTCTCGAGCTCGAACAGCGGGTGCGACCCGTCGCGATCCATGATCGCCGCCATCGCCTTGCCGAGCGCCTCGAGCGGGACGCCGGACGACTGCTGCACGGACGCGAACGACTCGGTCAGCGGCGACGTCAGCACGCCGCCGAAGTCGCTGATCACCGCTTCGATCCGCGTCATCGAATCCGGGTCACGCTTGCTGCGCGAGCAGGTATACGCCTGCACCGTCGCCGTAGCGGCTGTCCCAGCGCATGAACTGCGCGAGCACGTTGAAGCGCCCCAGGCCTCCGGTCGCCGCGACGCCGACAGTCTCGCCGCTCGCGCGGCGTGGGTACTGCTCCTCATCGTCGTCGCCGGAGAGCCACAGCTCGAGGCCCACTCTCAGCGGCCGTCCGTCGCCGGCGTACGTCGTCGACAGGCGCGGATCCTCGATCGCCAGCAGCCCCTCGGGTTCGAGCACGACGGCGCTGACCACGTCGGCGTCCTGGCCGCGCGCCTTGCGCGGGCGCAGGGACACGACCGAGAGTCCATGCACGGGGTCAAACCACGCCGACACGTCTCTGACGGACTCAAACTTGTCGAGGTCCCCGGTACCGGCGTGAGCGGCAAGCCGACCCAGGCAGTCGACGTCATGCTCCACCGCCTCGACGGTGATCCCTCCATGCACCCGGCAGACAGCGTCGAACTCGCCCCGCAGCTCGACGGGATCTTCACCCGCCGCAGAGACGTTGCACTCGACGCCGTAGCCGTGCAGGCGCCAGCCGCCGGTCTCGTCGTCGGGATCGAGGTGAGCCTCGACCGTGACGGCGTCCTGCGCACTGCCGAGGGCGACGAAGCCGGGGAGGCCGGGATCAGGGAACCACGCGATGCCCCATGCGGCGCCCTCGAGGTCGCCGAACGCGAGCGTCCGCAGCGGCAGCGCGGGGTCGCTCATCGGCTGAGTCGCGGCTGCTCCACGTCAGTCGCCGTCGACTCGACGTCGTAGGGGCTTCCCGTCGAGAAGCCCGCCATCCGCCTGACGAAACGGCCCTGGAAGTTGCGGACGAGCAGCCTGCGCACGCCCGCGCGCGAGGTCGGCAGCAGCAGCAGCGCGCCGAACACGTCGCTGACGAACCCGGGGAGGATGAACAGCACCCCGCCGATCAGCACCAGCGCCCCGTCGAGCACGTCTCGCGCGGGCGGCCTGCCGACCGCGATGCCGTCGGCCAGGCGGCGCCAGACTGTGCGCCCTTGCGAGCGCACCGCCCACATCCCGACGGGGACGCTGAGCAGGATCAGCAGGACAGTCCAGGTCACGCCAATCAGCTGCGACACCTCGAATGCCACAAACAGCTCGAGAAGCGGCCAGCAGATCAATAGGAGCGCGATCAACATCTCCCCTTAGGCTAGCCCGTCCCCCGCCGCCTCAGGCGGATGTTCTCCCGGCGGACCTACGCCAGCGCCGGCGAGGGACCGACGAGCCGCACGCCAGGGAGCCGATGCAAGCCGACCTGCTCGATCAGAGCCGTGATCTGAGGCTGAGCTCCGCATAGGAGAACCGTGCGGCCACGATGGCGAAGACGGCGCGCCAGGGCCGCGAGATCGAGCATCAGAGAAGCGTCTGCGAACACGAGGCCGCTCAGATCGACGGTCACGTCGGTCTGCGAACGCAGAGCTCGCACGAACGCCCTCCGACGACACCCCTGGGTCGATTGGTCCTCGTCTCCACGGCAGCGCAAGGTCGCTGGTTGTTCGTTGAAGTCGACGATCGTCGAAACCTACCGAAAGCGCCGGACTGGTGACAAGCCGGGAGGGCAGACTCGTACAAATGGCCTACCTCTCGTGAACTGGCAGTCAAATCGAGAGCGCTGACGACCCGGCTAGACTGGGCCGCATGGTCACCGTAGAAGACGTCACTGACGCTCTCCGCGACGTGATCGACCCCGAGCTGGGGCTCGATTTCGTCGAGTTGGGCCTCGTTTACGACGTCGAGGTCGAAGACGGCAATGTTCGGATCACGTATACGCTCACGAGCCCCGGCTGCCCGATCGGGCCGCAGGTCTCCGAGCAGATGGTCGAATTCGTCTCAGAGCTCGACGGGGTCCAGGACGTCCAGCCGACGATGACGTTCTCGCCGCCGTGGACGCCCGACCGGATGAGCGAGGACGCGAAGTTCGCGCTCGGGTTCTGAA
>DASYFZ010000204.1:0-14987 GCA_036000295.1 Solirubrobacteraceae bacterium | reverse complement strand
AAACCGCGGAAACCACGAGGGCGCCGACCACTCACGCTGGATCGCCACGAACCACACCAGCCCGATGATGCAGAGCACGAGCGCCACGAAGAAGTTCAGCCGCAGGCCGAAGATGTGGTTGGAGTAGTCGACGCGGAGCGTCTCCTCGAAGATCCGAAAGCCCGAGTAGCCGGCCACGTACAGGGCAAACAGCCCTGGCGGCCGGATCCGGCGGTGATGCCCGAGCCACACGAGGAACGCGGCCAGGGACAGGTTCCAGACGATCTCGTACAGGAACGTGGGATGGAACGTGGCGTACTGCGTGTACCCCGGGGGGCGGTGTGCGGGGTCGATCTTCAGCGCCCACGGAAGCGTCGTCGGGCCGCCGAACAACTCCTGGTTGAAGTAGTTGCCGACCCTTCCGAATGCCTGGGCGACCAGCAGTGATGGCGCGGCCGCGTCCATGAAGCGCCGTACGTCGGACGGATCGAGCCGGCGGTAGAGCACGGTCAACCCGGCGGCGACGCCACAGGCGATCCCGCCCCAGATCCCCAGCCCGCCCTTCCAGATCGCAAACGGCCCCCACCAGTGGTCGGGGACCTGGCTGGGGGTTGTGATCAGGAAGTAGATCCGGCCGCCGATCAGGCCTGCGGGGAAGCCCCACATAGCGACCTCGTAGACCAGCTCCGGATCCCCCCCTGCCGCAGCCCAGCGCCGGCGCGTGATCAGCACCGCGGCGAGCACGGCGAGCACATACATCAGCCCGTACACGTGCACGTCCAGCGGGCCGAGGTGGAAGCCGCTCTGCGAAGGGCTGGGGATGAAGGCGGGCGTCACCGGGACCTCAATGTTGTCAGCAATCTGGGCAGTACCTCCTGCGCCACGGTTTCATCAACGGCCTGGCGGGAGAACGGCGCGACCAATTCGGCCGCTCTGTCCGCGTACATCGGGGCCGGGTCGTCGAGCGCTGTGCGCAGCGCCGACACGAGATCCTCGCCCACCAGCCGGCAATCGAGCTGCCTGGCGATGTCGAGAGCCGGATACGGCCCCGGAGCCGGGGTTGTGACGAGCATGCACCCGTCGGCCAGCGCCTCGAGTGGAGCGATCCCGTAGTCCTCGCGCCGCGGCGCCGCGACGAACACGCGTGCCCGACGCAGCAGCGCGCGGTAGTCCGCGGGCGCCATCCGTCCCGCGACCTTCACGCCTTGCGCCGGTGCGAGACGGTCGGTTCCGGCGACGACCAGAGTCTCGTCGCCGCACCGCGCCCGCGACCAGGCGTCGAGCACATAGTCCAGGCGCTTCTTCTCCGGGTTGCCGGCGTAGGCCACCACGTCGACGTCGCGCGTCGGCGCCGGAGGTCCCGAGCGTTCGACGGGAACGGGCACCAGTACGACGTCATCAGTCACGGCAGATGCATCCAGCGGGTCAAGCGCGCGGTTGCTCATCGCGAGCACCATCGGTGTCTCGCGCAGGCGCCGGCGCTCGACCGTGCGCTGCCACACGCCGTGGCGTCCGGGCCGGTTCTCCGCTGCGATCGAGTCCAGCCACACCGCGCCCGGTCTGGGCCACAGCAGCGCAGCGGTCATCGAGCAGTAGATGATCGCGGCGGGGTCGTGCCGGGCGATCCCCTGGATGCAGGCATGCCGCGCGGCGCGGGCCTCGACGAGGTCCGTAAGCGCGAATGTGCGCACGCGCCGGAGCTTGCCCGTGTCGACCATCGCCACCTTCGCGCCGGCTCGCGACAACGACTGCACGAGCTCGTTGGCGGCGAGGCCCCAGCCGGTCGTGCTGCCGACCGAGACGACGAGGACGTCGGTGCCCGGCATGCCGATGCGTCAGGCCCGGGGGCGTGCGCGGCGCGGGTGGCCCTGGGCGCCGTTGAGCTCGAACAGGTTGGACCTGAAGCCGGGTGTGCGCACCAGCCTGATCGGCTTCAGCGGCGAGGTCCGCTCGACGTAGAACCGGGCGCCGTCGCGCTCCTCGATCGCCGTCACCGCCGAGGACTGACGCCTCCACGCAAGCGCCCAGATCACCGCGAAGCCCGCCGCGACCGCCGGCACTTGCGGCCACAAGAACGCCAGCGCCCCCGCGCCGATCGTCGAGAACAGCAGCGGCCACAGCCGGTTGATCAGCGTCCGGCTGGGATTGACCTCCGGCAGCGTCGTCTGCATGCGGGCGCTCGCCAGCAGCGAGGCGATTGGCGACGACGTCTCCGCCCGACGGCCGATCCAGATTCCGATGATCCCAGCCACCACCCACCATCCCGCGACGACGGGGACGATCAGCGAGTCACCGTGCGTGGCGGCGCCGGCGAGCGTCACCGCAGCGAGCGCGCTGGCCGCTCCCGCGCTCAGCAAGACCGTCATCCTCAGGAAATCGGTGAACCGCACCGTCAGTCGGAGACCAGCAGCGCCAGCAGCTGCTGCACTCCCTCGGTGCCGTCGACGACCACGTCGGCCTGCTCGGTGATCTGCGTGGGGCCGTCGTCGGACTTGACCCCGACGCGGATTGCGTGCGACACCTGACCCTCCTCCTTGAGCTGGGCCAGGGCGCGGAAGGCGTCGATGTCCGTGGTGTCGTCGCCGACGTACATGACCACGTTCACGTCGGCGCCCTTCAGGAACGAGATGATCCCAGCCCCTTTGTCCATCCTCACCGGAGGCCGGACCTCGAGCACCTTGCGTCCCCAGTGCGTGCGCAGCCCGGCCGCCTCCGCCTTGGATGCAAGTGCGTCGATAGCCGCCTTCGCTGCGTCCTCGTCCGGCGCTCCGCGCCAATGAAACGCGACGATCGCGCCCTTGTCCTCGAGCCGGACTCGCCGGCGACGCAGGTCCGAGGTGTCGGCTTCGCGCCCGAACTCGTGGATCCGCCGGACCCAGTCCTCGATGCCCGGATCCAGCACCGACTCAGTCCAGCCGGCCCGCAGGAGCTCGGTCCCGTGTGACCCCAGATACGAGATCGTGCCGATCGACACCATCGCCCGGGCTTCCGACGCACGCCGGCCACTGACGCAGGCGACGATGTGGTAGCGGCGGGCCACCTCGATCAGCAGCTGCCGAGTCCCCTCCGGGACGTGCGCATCCGAGGCGTGCTCGACGATCGGGGCCAGCGTGCCGTCGATGTCGAGCAGCACCGCACCGTGTTGGGGATCTTCCTTCAGCGGGGCAACTGCATCTGGCAGGGATGCGGACGACACATGATTAGTATGGCGGGGATGAGTGAGTCCAAGCAGGGCGACGGCTACGCGGTCTCGAGCCTTGATGCGATGGGCGAGGGCTACGGCTTTCGCAAGGTCCGGCAAGAGCTCGGTGTAACGGCGTTCGGGATCAACGCGCTGGTGCTGCCTGCCGGGTACGAGGCCGGGACCCATTTCCACGAGCAGCAAGAGGAGACCTATTTCGTCCACCAGGGCGAGGTCGAGTTCCGGTTCGGTGACGGCTCAACGCACCGGCTCGGGCCGGGCGGCGTGGCCCGGGTGGATCCCAGCACGCACCGCAGCGTGCGCAACGTCGGCGAAACCGACGCGATCCTCGTTGTGGCCGGCGGCAAGGACGGATACGTCGGGCGCGACGGGCAGGCTGTAGGCGGGTCCGGCGGGGATGGCCCGCCCGGGGCAGCCTGAGTGCTGCTCGGCATAGGTTCCGTCCCACCGAGAGATGCCGCTGGTGGATGGCGGGCGAGGACGCAGGAGGTAGCCGGACGACTCGGGCGCGGCCCGAAAAGGCGAGGCAGGATGCCGAGCGGGCCGCAAGCCCGAGGCAGCAGCGCTGCGCGAGCCGGCACCGCCGGCGAAGCCGGTGGTGGGACGAAGCACGACGCCGCCAGAGGCGTCTCGAATGGGACGGAACCTATGGCGGAGAGCACTAATAATTTGGCTCCGCAACCGGTTCTGCTGCTGCACGGGCAACCGGGCGGCGCGCGAGAGTGGGCGCCCGTTCAAGCCCTGCTGAGCGGGACCACGACGATCGCCATCGACCGGCCGGGCTGGGACGGATCGAGCCGTCCGACCGACCTGGCCGGCAACGCGATCGCCGCGCGCGAAGCGCTTGACCGTGCAGGGATCGAGCGGGCAACGATCGTCGGCCACAGCCTCGGCGCGGCCGTGGCGGTCCTGCTGGCGCTGCTGCACCCCGAGCGAGCCGCCGCCCTCGTGCTCGTCTCCCCGTCGGCGAACACCGAGTCCCTCTACCCGCTCGATCTGTTGCTCGCCCAGCCGGTGCTCGGGTACGTGGCAGGCGCCGGAGCGCTGGTCACGGCCGGACTGCTGCTCGCCGCGGCGCCGGTACGAACGCGCGTGGCGTCCCGCATGTGGCTCGACGAGCGTTACCTGCGCGGCGTCGGGCGGTCGCTGCTGGCGCCCTCAACGTGGCGAGCGTTTGCCTCAGACCAGCGAGCGCTGGTCTCCGCACTGCCCGCGCTGGAACGGCGATTGGGCGAGATCAGCGCTCCGACGACGATCGTCGCCGGCAGCGAGGATCGCGTGGTTCCGCTCTCCGCCGCGCGCCGGCTCGCCACCCAGATTCACGGCGCGGAGCTCGTGGTGGTCGACCGTGCCGCCCACCTGCTGCCCCAGCAGCATCCCGACCGCGTCGCCGCGGTCATCACGGCGGTGACTGACTAGCTCTCGCTCTCGCCGGGTTGCGGATCGGGATCGGGGCTCGGATCGTCGGGCCCGGGCTCGGGCACCACCGGGATGGCGGGCTCGTCGGGGCCCGGAACCTCCGCCGGCCGCTCGGGGTCGGCCGGGGTCCCGGGATCGGGATCGATCGGCGTCACCGGTGCGTCGGGAACGACCGGGGTCGCCGGCTCGGTCGGCTGTGGGACCTCCATCACGCTGCCTGTGGTCGCTGCGGTTCTAAAGGGCATGCGAGTGGCCTACCCGGGCCGTGACGGGTTCTACCGGCCGCGCGCGCGAACCAGGCGGCGACCGCGAGCCGGCAGCTCAGCGATCAGCGAGCGCGTCTCCGACAGGCCGGCTCGCAACTCCGTGTCCCCCACCTCGACGGGCATCATCGAGTCCTGGAGCTCCGAGATCGCGTGGTCGGCCTGCTCCATCGCCTCGATGGCGCGGTCCAGGTAGACGCGCGGGTCGCCGGAGTGGGTGCCCGGCGAGCGATCCTCGAAGCTGCGCTCCGGCAGCCGGTAGCGCTTGGCGAACTCCGAATGCGTGCGCTTGGCGCGCCCGAAGGCCGACTGGAGCGGCTTGAAGATCTCATCCTCGAGCACGTCGGCGGCGCGCTCGTCGAGCTCGTCGTACGCCGCGCCCAGGCCCGCCAGTGCGAACGCGAGGTGGTCGATTGCCACTGCGAGATCGTCCAGCAGCTGGGCTCGCGCCTCGTCGGCTGAGTAGGCCACCCCTGGAGAGTGTCAGACGCGGCCGGTGTCGCGCATGTACGCCCACCCCGCGAATGCCACGAGCACGACTGTCCACCCCAGCACGACGGCCCAGCCCAGCGCTCCCCACGGCTGCCCGTCGATCGAGACGCGGCCTGCCTGGACCAGCCAGTACGACGGCAGGCACTGCCCGAGGTCGTGCAAGAAGCCGCTGGTGACCGGAAACCAGGTGCCGCTGACGAGCGCGAGCAGCGACACGGTTCCGCCGATCGCGGGGCCGACGGAGTCGACGGTCAGCAGGTGGCCGAGGCCGATCCCGAGCGCCGCGAACGGCAGCAGCGCCACCGCGATCAGCAGCGTCGTCTTGATCCATTCGCTCGCTGACAGGCTCACCCCCAGCGCGGCGCCCGCGATGTACAGCAGGCCCAAGCTGAGCGCCGCCATCGTGTAGCCCGTCATCACCTTCGCGCGCAGGTAGGAGCGTGGCGACAGCGGTGTGATCCGAAGCTGGCGAGTCCAGCCCGCCTCGCGCTCGCCGGCGATGCGGCCGCCCAGCGACACCATCGACATCATCGTTCCGAACGACGCGAGCGAGACCATGTAGTACAGCGGCGCGGTGACGCCGCTGCCGGCGAAGTCCTCCATGTGGCGGTTCGGCACGGCGATCACGAAGTACAGGACGAGCGGGAACCCGAAGCCGAAAATCATCAAGCGGCGCTCGCGGACGGTGCGCAGCAGCTCATAGCGCGTGTATGTGGCAGAGCTCATCGCGCGCTCTGCACCTCCGTGCCCGTCGCCGGGATCTCGTCGTCGTCGGCCTCGCCGGTGAGGCGCACGAACGCGTCCTCGAGCCCGGCACCGGTGATCTCGATATCGCGGGCGGCGGAATATCGAGGCAGCAGCTCGCGGATCACCTGATCGGAGTCCGAGCACACCAGGATCACCGCGTCACCGTGACGCTCGGCGGAGTTCACGCCGGCGAGCGCGGCCAGCTCGTCGGCCGCGACGTCGGGTAGCGTCGCGCGGATCGTGCGTGTGCCGACGCGCCCCTTGATCTCGGTGGTCGGACCGTCGGCGACGATCCGGCCGTGGGCGAGCAACACCGCACGGTCGGCATTGGCGTCGGCCTCCTCGAGATAGTGGGTGGCAAACATCACGGTCTTGCCGCGCGCGGCGAACGCGCGCATCGCGACCCAGAACGCTCGCCGGCCTTCGACGTCCATCGCGACCGTCGGCTCGTCGAGGATCAGGAGCTCGGGATTGCTGACGACGGCGACCGCGAAGCGGGCGCGTTGTGTCTGGCCGCCAGAGAGCTTCTCGGTCCGCTGGCCGGCGGCATCCGTCAGGCCGGCAAGCTCGAGCACTTCGCCGATGTCGAGCGGGTCGGGATACAGCGACGCCACCATCGACACCAGCTCGCGGACCAACAGGCCGCGGATCAGCGCGCCGGTTTGCAGCATCCCGCCGACGAGTCCCGCCTTGACCGCATCCGATGGGGCCCGGCCGAACACCGATACGTGACCGGCGTCGGGACGGGCGAGCCCCAGGATCATGTCGATCGTGGTCGACTTGCCGGCGCCGTTGGGGCCGAGCAGGGCAACTGTCTCGCCGCGCGCGATCGTCACGTCGAGGCCGCGCACGGCGCGCACCGGGCCCGACGGTCCCTTCCACGACTTGACCAGGCCCTCGAGCCGGATCGCCTCCAGTTCCCCTGGCATCTCACCTCCCAGGTTAAGGCACACGAGGAGGTGTCGATGGTCGGCCGCGCCGACCCGAGATGATCGCGCCGGGGAGATCCTCGGTCGCGCCGCGCTCGTGCCCTGACCCCAGTCGCCGCTAGCTGATCACGCGCCGGCCCCAGGCGAACTGGTCGCCGAGCCAGCTGCCCTTCAGCGGCAGGACATACACGCCCTGGTCTGAGGAGTGGATCACCCAGTTGTCGCCGAGGTAGATCCCCTCGTGGATGACGTTGGCCTCGGTCGCGGTGCTGTTGAACTTCGCGCTTCCGAAGAACAGCAGGTCGCCGGGGCGAAGCTGGTCGGCGCGAAGTCGCTGGCTACGTGGAATCTCGCCGGCCTGCTGGGCCGCCGTACGTCCGCGGATCGCGCGGCCCCACGGCAGGCCCGAGACCTTGAACACCCGCCACACGAAGCCCGAGCAGTCAAAGCCGCCGTGGGCGAGCCCGTCGGATGTGTCGTCGGTGGTGCCGCCCCACACGTACGGATAGCCGATCCGCGAGACCGCGATCGTCAGCGCCTGACGCTGGCCGGAAGTCATCGCCGGAAGCTGGAAGCCCATCAGCGTGTCGCTTGCGTAGGAGACGTTCCAGCTGCCGAACGCGGCGATCTGCGCGAGCGACCAAGCGGCCTCAGCGCGCGTGATCCCGTCACTGGGGAACAGCTCGAGCTGGTCGGTCCCGGCCGGGTGGTTGTAGCGCAGGCCGAGGAACCGGGCGACGACCTCGGTGCCGAAGTAGGACGGAGGCGCAAGCCCGGCGCCAGAGGCCGTGGCCTGCACGTGCGACGCGACGTCGCTGAGGCCGAGTTGCTGCACGAGCATCTTGTCGAAGGTCACCACCGAGACCGGGCTGCGCGTCGCGACAGCAGCGCGCGCCTGCGGCTGTCCGGTCTGGCTCGCGAGGCGGAGACTGAGGGCCGACATTGCCGCGTTGGCCTGAGAGGCGCTGAGCGCGCTGCCTCCCTGAAACGAGCGGCCGACGTTGGTCATCAGGCCGGCCTTGATGACCTGGCGCTGCTGTGCGGAGTCCCAGTTGGAGAGGGTGACCGAGGCGAGAGCACGCCCCGGGAGAAGTGCGCAGCAGGCAATTGCGGCCGCGGCGACGAGTGAACGGGCGCCAAGGCGCGCTGAGACGTATTGCATTACCCGTCTATCGACTCGACCTCCGGATTCCTGCAACCGGTTGTCAGTTGACGGACGGGCCGCAAGCCGGCTTGCGCCCGGCCTCGATCAGATCGAGGGCGGGTTCGGATCCGGCGGCAGCGGCGACGGGCCAGGGGTGGGCGTCGGTGGCTGCGGATCGGGCGGCGCCGGGCCGGGCGGGGTCGGCGGCGACGGCGTTGGCTGGGGATTTCCTGCGGTCGGCACGGTTTCTCTCTTCCCCCGATCGCCGCGACGTATGCTCCGACTCGTGGGCGATCTCGATGCCAAGACGTTCCTGATCACCGGGGCCAACACCGGGATCGGCCGTGCCACAGCGCATTCGCTCGCCGACCGGGGCGCGCGCGTGTTCTTCGCGGGCCGCTCCGAAGCCACGACGCGGCCGGTGATGAACGAGATCGCAGCGCAGACGGGCAATGACCGGCTCGAGTTCCTCGCGCTCGACCTCGGCAACCTGGACTCTGTTCGGGCCTGTGCGGAGGCCTTCCTGCAGCGCGACGAGCCGCTGCACGTGCTGATCAACAACGCCGGCATGGCCGGCAAGCGCGGGACGACCGACAGCGGCTTCGAGCTCGCGTTCGGCGTCAACTACGTCGGCCCGTACCTGTTCACCAGCCTGCTGCTCGATCGCCTGAAGGAGAGCGCCCCGGCACGGATCGTCAACGTCGCAAGCGAGGCCCACTACCGAGTCGACGGGATCGACTTCACGGCCGTCCGCGAGCCGACCAAGACCCGGACGGGCTTTCACGAGTACTCGGTGTCAAAGCTCGCCAACGTGCTGCACGCCCAGGAGCTCGCGCGGCGCATGGACGGCAACGGCGTCACGACGTACTCGCTGCACCCGGGCGTGATCGCGTCGGACATCTGGCGTTCGGTGCCGTGGCCGATCCGGCCGCTGATGAAACTGCGGATGCGCTCGACCGAGGACGGCTCACGGACCTCGCTGTACTGCGCCACCTCGCCGGACGTCGCGCAGCAGAGCGGCGACTACTACGAGGACGCACAACGCAAGGAGCCGGGACCGGCGGCGACGCCGCAGCTCGCCGCCGAGCTATGGGAGCGCACGACCGACTGGCTAGGCCCGCGTTCCTGACGTGACGACGACGGCGAATCGCGCCGAGCGCCGGCTGGTGCTCGTGGTGGGGGCCGTCGTGTTCGTCGACACGATGTTCTACGCGGCGATTGCGCCGCTGCTTCCCGGGCTCGCGAAGGAGCTCCACCTGTCCAAGCTGTCGGCCGGCGCGCTGACCGCGAGCTACGCGGTGGGAACTCTGGTCGGCGCGCTTCCCGGCGGCGTGCTGAGCGCGCGGGTCGGCCCGAAGAAGACCGTGTTCGTCGGGCTCGCGCTGCTCGCGGTCTCGACGCTGGCGTTCGGCTTTCTGAACAACGCCGCGCTGCTCGACGTCGCGCGGTTCGCCGAGGGGCTGGGCGGCGCCTGCTCCTGGGCGGGCGGCCTCGCATGGATCGTGGCCGAGGCGCCCGTGAGCCGTCGCGGAGCGCTGATCGGCGGCGCGCTCGGCGCCGCCATCGTCGGGGCCCTGTTCGGACCGGTGATCGGCACCCTCGCCGCGGCAATCGGCCGGGGCGCGGCGTTCAGCACGGTGGTCGTGCTGACGCTGGGCCTGATCTTCGAGGCTGCCCGGCAGCCGTCGCCCGAGTCGGTGACCCAGCAGGGGCTCGGCCATCTCCGCAGCGCGATCCGCAACCGCGGCGTGATCGTTGGCATGTGGCTGGTGGCGCTGCCCTCGGTCGCCTCCGGCTGCCTCAACGTGCTCGGACCGCTGCGGCTGCACGATTTCGGCGCGACCGCGGCGGCGATCGGCGGCGTCTACCTGCTCGCGGCCGCACTCGAGGCCGTGATCAGCCCGGCGGTCGGCAGCCTGTCGGACCGCCGGGGCCGCCTGTTGCCATTGCGATTCGGGCTGGTCGGCACGACCGCCGTGCTGCTGTGCTTCACGCTGCCCGGCGGCGTCGTGGGGATGGGGGTGGTCGTGATTGCGATCGCGTCGTCGCTCGGGGCGTTCTGGGCCCCCGCGATGGCGCTGCTGTCAGACGCCGCCGACACGTTCGGACTCGATCAGGGACTCGCAGCGGGCCTGATGAACCTGGCCTGGGCGGCCGGCCAGATCGTCGGCGGGGTCGGCGGCGGCGCGATCGCCAAGGCGGCGGGCGACGGGCTTCCGATGACGCTCACGGCGGCGCTGTGCGCCGCGACGCTGGTTGCGCTGCCATGGCGCTCCCTGACCGTGTCCGCGCGGGCACAATAGGGCCATGGCTCGGTTGCTGCACTCCGCGACGGGTCGCTCGTCACTCGCGGACCTGCTCGCGAGCGGCGAGATGGTCCTCGCTCCCGGCTGTTATGACGCGCTCGGCGCGAGGCTCGTCGAGGAGGCCGGCTTCGACGCCGCCTATATGACCGGCTTCGGCACCGCAGCGTCGCGGCTCGGCCGGCCCGATGTGGGCCTGCTGACGCTCACCGAGATGGCGGACAACGGCCGCCGGATCGCGCAGGCGATCGAGATTCCGGTGATCGCAGACGCTGACACCGGCTACGGCAACCCGATCAACGTGATTCGCACCGTGCAGGAGTACGAAGCGGCGGGCATCGCCGCCGTGCACCTCGAGGATCAGGTCATGCCGAAGAAGTGCGGGCACATGGAGGGCAAGCAGCTGATCGGCGCCGACGAGATGGTCGCCAAGGTGCAGGCCGCGGCCGCGGCGCGCCGCTCTCCCGGCTTCCTGATCATCGCCCGCACCGACGCGCGGGCTCCCGAGGGCCTCGAGGCCGCGATCGAGCGAGGCCGCGCCTACCGTGCGGCGGGCGCCGACGTCCTGTTCATCGAGGCTCCGCAGTCGGTCGCGGAGATCGAGGCGATCGCTTCGAGCTTCGAGGACGTGCCGCTGCTGTTCAACTACGCAGAGGGGGGAAAGACTCCGCCGGTCAGCCACGAGCAGCTGCGCCGACTCGGCTTCAGCATCGTGATCTTTCCGATCAGCACACTGCTGACGGCGACAGCGGCGATGCGCGCGGCGCTGGCGCGGATCAAGGCCGACGGCACGCCGATCGAGCTGCTCGATGGGATGCTGCCGTTCAACGCCTTCCTGGACTTCATCGGCCTGCCCGAGATCCGCGAGCTCGAAGAGCGGTTCGCGACTGACCCCACAACCCCGTAGCACCACAACCCGTAGCGAGGAGCTGTCGAGATGAGCGACGTGATTCAGAAGGCGAGCGTGAGCACCGAGCTCGCGCACCGGATGGTCGACGCGGCCGAGAAGAAGGCGGCCGAGATCGGCGTCCCGATGGTGATCGCCGTGTGCGACGAGTCGGGCGTGCTGAAGGCGTTCAGCCGGATGGACGGCGCCGCGCTGCTGAGCGTGCAGATCGCTCAGGACAAGGCGTTCACGGCGGTCGGCTTCGGGATGGGCACCGACACCTGGCACGACTTCATCAAGGACGACCCCCCGCTCGCGGCCGGCGCGGTCGGCGGCATCGATCGCCTGGTGATCTTCGGAGGAGGCTTCCCGATCAAGATCGACGACGCGATCGTGGGCGCGATCGGGGTCAGCGGCGGCCACTACACCCAGGACTTGGAGGTCGCGCTGGGCGGTCTGGCCGTGCTCGGATAGCCGGTCGCTCGCTGTCCGCGGCCCGGGCGGTCTTGCATGATCCCTGGCACGCCCGGGCCGTCCGACAGGGATCGTGGTGGCGCCGCCGAACAGCCCCGTGTGTCCAACACGCGCGGAGGAATTTCCATGAGCGAGCTCAACAGGCCCGGCGCCACCGTCGACAGGCCCAAGCAGCGCAAACCACCCAGCTCGCGGCTCGCCGACCTTGGCGACCGCATCGCCCGTACGTTCACGCCCACGCCCGAGCAGGGCAAGGCGCCCGGCGCGCCGTGGGACGTGGCAACCGAGGCCCACTTCGCAGTCACTGACGACGTCGATGAGCGGTGGGACGACGAGGCGTCTCCGTTCCCGGTCGTGCGCAGCGGCTATGACCGCGACGCAGTCGACGCCTACCTGAATGAGCTCGAGCAGGAGATCGACGAGCTCCGGGCAAACCGGTCCTCGGACGACGCCGTGTCAACCGAGATCAAGCGGATCGGCGAGCAGGCGGCAGCGATCCTGCAGACCGCCCATCAGCAGGCCGCCGAGACGACGCGCAAGGCGCGCGAGGAAGCGGAGAAGTGCCTCTCCGACGCGGCCGCGAACGCGATCTCCATGAAGGAAGAAGCCAAGTCCAAGCTGCGCGAGCTCGACACCGAGACGGACGCCGTTTGGCGCGAGCGGTCGCGGCTGATCGAGGACGTGCGCAGCGTGGCGACGACTCTGTTCTCGCTGGCCGAGGAAGCCACCGAGCGCTTCCCGTCCGAAGACGACAAGCGTGCCGCCTCCGGATCAGCCCGCAGGCAGGCGATCGCGGCGCCCGTAAGCGCCGCGGCCAAGGCCCAGCCCGTAGCGGCCCCGATGAGCCCACCGGCCGCGCCGTCGAGCGGTCCCGCGGTACTGGGACCGAGCGGGCCAAGTCCGGCCGCCGGTACTCCGAACCCCAGCCCGAGCCGCCCCGCAACGCCGCCCCGGGCTACGGGACCGATCTCAGTCGCCCGTAGCGAGAATCACATCCGAGGCCTTGACGACGGCCGTAACCGCGGTCCCTTCCGCGAGTCCTAGCTCATCCACAGCCTCGACGGTGATCGAGGCGACGAGGCGCTGACCGCCAACGTCGATCGCGACGTTGGCGATCGCCTCTCCTTTGGTTATCGACGTGACCGTGCCGTCGAGCTTGTTGCGTGCGCTGAGCTTCACCGCAGCCTCCGTGGTTGATGGGGGACGTTCCGAGCGAACGTGACTGTAACCGGCCGGGGCAGCCCGCCTGCCCGGCCGGTTTGGTTTGATTCATTCCCTGACCCCGCTTCACGCACTGGTCATCTTCGCAGCGGGGATCGTCGCTGGGACGATCAACACGGTCGTCGGCAGCGGGACGCTGGTCACGTTCCCGGTGCTGCTGCAGTTCGGCTACTCGCCGGTCGTCGCCAACGTCTCGAACACCGTCGGGCTGGTGCCGGGCTCGGCGGCGGGCGCGTTCGGCTATCGCGAGGAGCTTCGCGGGCAGCGCGCGCGGCTGCTGAGGCTGTCGGCGGCGTCAGTCAGCGGCGGGATCGTCGGCGCGATCCTGCTGTTGGTCCTGCCCGCCTCGGCGTTCAAGGCGATCGTTCCGGCGTTCATCGCGATCGCGCTCGTGCTGATCGTCCTGCAGCCGCGGCTGTCGGCGGCGCTCGCCGCGCGCGGCGTGCACAAGCGCGAACTGGCCGGCCCGGCGGCGACGGCCGGCGTGTTCGTCGCGGGCATTTACGGCGGCTACTTCGGAGCGGCCCAGGGGATCATGCTGCTCTCGATCCTCGCGCTGTCGCTCAACGACGATCTCCAGCGGATCAACGCTCTGAAGGTGGTGCTTGCCGGCCTGGTCAACCTCGTCGCCGGCATCGTGTTCGTGATCGCCGCGCACGTCGCCTGGGGTGCGGCGTTGCTGATCGCGGTCGGGTCCGTGATCGGAGGGCTCCTCGGAGCCCGCTACGGCAAGCGCCTGCCCGAGGATGCGCTGCGGGCGGTGATTGTGGTGGTCGGGATCTTCGCGATCGTCCGGCTGCTTGCTGCGTAGATCGCCGCCCTGGCCGTCCCGGAGGGCCCGCCCGATCGTGTTCGATCTGTCTGGGAGGGCCCTCCGGTCCAGCCGAAGTTGCCGTGCTCATACGGCATCTCGATTACATCCAGCGCCAACGCGCCAAGGTGCGATCCACGGGCTCTAAGCCGGTTTCGCTAAGACGGCGCGGTACTTCGCCGAGCTGTTGCAGCAACTCGACCTCGCCGCCTCTGAGGGGGCGCTGCCGGCGCTTTATCTGCGGCCATGACCGCAGCCGGAGTCCTCGCCTATAGGCCGGCTCCAGCTGCCCGGTCGACACCGCCGGGTTGGCTGCCATTGCTCTTCCTCCGGGTGGGTTGTGGTTGGTGGTGTGCGCGCACGCGGGCGCGCGCCTCTGAGACAGGGGCGTACGCGCGCTCGTCTGCGCGAGTGCGGCTCTTTGATGGCCTCGGGCGGAGCCGAGGTGGATGTGCGCTTCGCGATGCCCGCTTCGTGTTACTGGTTAACGGTGTGTAACTGTGTCACCCATGTGAACAGGGTGCCGCCAGCATCACCGTCGACAAGTGCACTCGAGGAGCTACGTCAGAGCGACATCTTCAGTTGTTCGCGTCGATCGCGGTCAGACAACAAAAAAGGGCGACCCGTCTGGGTCGCCCTCGCGGCTTGGCATATGCGCCCAATCTACGGCCTATTGGGCATACCTCGCAACGAGGGCTGTAACGCTTCCGAGCAGCGACTCGCGACCAAAGCGGTGCTCGCACGCGTCGATCGCTGCGGCAGCGGCCGCATCGATCTGGGGTGTCGTGTTTGGTGTGGTCATGAGCATCAGGATGGTCCTATCTGTCGCTGCGCTGGTCAGGGTACTTCACCATTCACCCTTTTGCAAGGGGTTAATCGGGAATTTTTTGGGTTCGATTCCGGCGGCGATGTCGTGGGCCCTCCGGGGCCCCGCCCCGTCCCTGCGCGGAACCCGGCCCAACCGCCGCTGACGGCCCGTCCGGGGACCCGGCCCAACCGCCGCCCGCCCCCTGAGCCAGGCCGGGTTTCACGGAGGCTTCGAATCGAGGACGATCTGTCCTCGGGTCAGGAGAACCTCCAGCGATGCCACGACCGAGGAAGTATCCAGAGGAGTTGA
>DASYFZ010000171.1:0-8813 GCA_036000295.1 Solirubrobacteraceae bacterium | reverse complement strand
AACAACCCACGAAGCGTCGTACCGCGAAACGACGTCTGCACCAACGACTGCAACTGCGTGTCCTTCGGACTAGCCAGCGCCGCCGCACTGATCTTCGAATACAGCCCCCCATACGGCATCTCCGACAGATGCACCGCCATGAAATCATTCGCATAGACCTTCGCCTGCGGCCCAGTCAACAACTGCTGCCCCGCATACTGCGACACCGACGGGATCATGCTCTGAGTGATCTCCGTCCCCGCCTTCGGATGCGCAAACGCCGCCTGCGGCGGGAAAAAGATCTGCTGCTGACGGAACTACCGAGCGGGCGGCGCGGGATTGCCCGGCGTTCGTGGAGCTGATCGCCAACGCGCTGCGACCTTGCGGTGAGTTACGCAGTCTCCTGCACGGTCACACGGATGATTGCCGAGGGCGACGGGACGTAGCGTCCGGGGCATAACCGAGCCCAAGGAGTGCCCGATGTCCGTCGCGAACACACAGCCTTATCGCGGTAGCTATCTGATGCCATCGCTCGACCACGCGACTGTGGCCGACGCCATGCATCCCGGCATCCTCGGATGCGAGCCCGACGCGAGCCTGTCCGAGGTTGCGCAGATCATGGCCACGCACCATGTTCACTGCGTTGCGGTGATCGGTATCTCGCACGAGGCGCCTGAGTGCGGCGTGTGGGGCGTGATCTCGGACCTCGACCTCGTGCGCGCGGGCATCCGCGACCGCGACGCAACGACAGCACGCGCCCTGGCAGGGCAGCCGCTGGTGACGGTCGAACCGACCGTGCCATTGCGTGAGGCCGGTGAGCTGATGCTCGCCCATCACGTGAGCCACCTGGTCGTGATCCAGCCAGGGACCGGCCGCCCGATCGGCATTCTTTCGACAGCCGACGTCGCCGGGGTGATCGCGTGGGGAGAGGGGTGACCGCGTGGCACCCGAGAATTCATCGCACTCCCTCCAGCGCGTGGTCATCGCCGGCGGTGGATTCGCCGCCGTCGAGGCGGCCCTCGCACTGACGGCGCTCGCGAGCGATCGAGTGCAGGTGACGCTGCTGGCGCCGGACGCCGTGTTTCACTACCGCCCGGCTGCTACCACCGAGTCATTCGACGTGGCGCCGACTCGCGCATACGACCTACAGACGATCGCCGCCGATATCGGCGCGAGCTACCACCGGGGCCGGCTCGAGGCGGTCGCTTCACGTAAACGGTGGGCACGTACCGCGGCAGGTGCGCGCCTGCAATACGACCGGTTGATCCTCGCCACCGGCGCACGGCCCGTGGCGCGGGTTCCCGGAGCGATCACGTTCCGCGATCAGCGCGACGTTTCCAAGCTGCGCCACATGGTCGCCGAGGTCGAGACCGGCGTGGTTCGACGCGTCGTGTTTGCGTTGCCGGCCGGAACCGTCTGGCCGCTGCCGCTGTATGAGCTGGCGCTCATGTCGGCAAGGCGCGCGAAGGAACGCGGAATGACGCTCGACTGCTCAGTCGTGAGCCCGGAGGAAACGCCGCTGGCAATATTCGGCCAACTGGCGTCCCAGCTGGTTGGAGAGGTGCTCGAGGACGCCGGGGTCCGGTTCATCGGCTCGTCGGTCGCTGTGCAGGTTCGTCGCGACGGGTCGCTCGGGCTCAGGGACGGAGAGAGGATCAGAGCTGACCGTGTCGTCGCCCTGCCCGAACTCCGCGGGCGCCGGATCACCGGAGTGCCGGCGAACCCGTCGGGCTTCGTCCCCGCGGACGCGTCCGGGCGGGTCGAGGGGCTGCGCAACGTTTACGCCGCCGGCGACCTGACCACGTTCCCGATCAAGCAGGGCGGACTGGCCGCACAACAGGCCGACGTCGTGGCGCACACGTTGGCCGAGGAGCTGGGCGCCCCGGTCAAGCAGGTTAGGACGCCTCAGGTCATGCGGGCTCGACTAGTGGGTGGCGAGCGGCCGTTGTTCCTGCGTACGGAATTCGACTGGAGCGGTCGTCCGACGACCGCGGCGCTCGAGGGCGCCGGCGACGAGCAGGCGGCGAACGCGGCCAAGGTTCTCGGTCGGTACCTCGTTCCCTATCTGGAGACGCGCGAGCCACTGTCCGAAGGCCGCAGCCGCCGCCAAGTTCGGGCAGCGTAACGCCAGGATCCGGGGAGATCCGCAGCATGGCTGCGCATCCTCCGACACGCTCTGCGGACTATGGCCGATGAGCGATCAAAGCGGTCGAAATAGTCTACGAACTATGAAGTCTTCGCAACACAACTCGGGCGGCGGCACCACCGCAGCCCATCGGCGTGGACTCGGTTCAGAGCCACCAGGCGGAGTGGATGCCGTGCCCGGGTTGTCCGCGAATGACTCGCAACAAGTTGCGGCGCCTGACGATGTGGCCGCACCCGAGGTGTTCGAGGATCTGCGTCGCCGCAACGAACGACGCGCTCGACTCGCGCACCTACGACGTCACGTCGGCCGCTGAGCGTCGGTCGCCGACGGGACCAGCAGGAAGATCTCCGCAGATAGATCCGGGTCGAGCCGCGTCGCGCTCAGGGTCGTCTTGACAGTGCGACCGAGGATGCGCTCGACGCCGGCCTTGAGGTCATCCTCGATGACCGTCGCAAGCAGGTGGCGGCCACCGAGCAGCTCCTGGATGTGACCAGCGGCGCGCATCGTCTTCTCGGCGTCGGTGTGGCCGTTGGCCAGCAGCACGACCAGGATGTCGGGCCCGGCCCAATAGGCGGTGGTCTTCGCCGGGCCTCGGCCCCAGGCGCGACGGAATACCGCCGCGACCTCACCGCAGACCAGCGTGAGCTCGTCGTTTGGGTACGGCGTGCCGTCGGGACCCGGCGCTGCGCCAGACGACTTTGCAGCCTCGGACATGAGGAACACCGTAAGGGGCTCTGCGATCGCGCGCATCGGTCGCGTGCACTGTCCTGCGTCGGTGGGGATAGCACGCTGTGGCTGCACATTTCCGCTGGGGCAAATCAGTAGAAAACCGTCTGGACGCCCGGATGCTCGGACGCTTATGCTGACTCGCACGAGGTGTGTGCAGAACACGCGCCTCGGATCCCGCTCTTGACGGTGACGCAGCCGCGAGCTTCGGCGCGGAGGCAACCAGGGCGAACGACACCACCGGCCGGCAGTCTCGCGGCGGCATCGCAGAGGTGCTGCCCAAGCTGTCGGCAGCCGCGACTGGAGGTTGGCCTTGACCGGATCCCGTACCGCGCGCGAGCTCCCAAGCCGCATTGGCCGCGATGACTCGGCGACGTTGATCCGAGCCGTGATCCACACCGCCCGCAGGTTCAACGCCCGCCATCGAGAGGCGTCGTCGACAGTACAACCGCCGCTCATCGCTCAGGCTCGTCCGACCGGGACCGTCGCTCCCCCAGCGAGTTCGACTGCCCGGCTCAAGTAGCAGCGGGCTGGCCGGCCTGGGTCGTGAGCGCTGAAAGCTCTTCGATCCCCTGCTCGATGCCGTCCGTGAGCACTTCGATGTCGGGTGTCGATTCACGGTCGGCAATTACACCGAAAGTGACCAGGCCGTCGTAGGAGAAGATCGCGATCCCCACCGAATGCGCGGCGGCGAGGGGAACCACCGGGTGGACCTCACGTAGGCGCGCTCCGAACGCGTACAGCGGTATCTGAGGCCCCGGCACGTTGGTGATCGTCACGTTGAAGAGACGCGTCGCATACAGCGATCGCGCCAGCGCCGCGTGTAGCACCGGCGGGGCGAGGCCGGCGAGATCGATCATCGTCTCCGCCCCTGTCGCAGCGCTCGAAGACTTCAACCTCTCGGTCGCGGCGACGATCCGGCGGTGGCGTTCGCGTGCATCCTCGGTCGCCACCGGCAGCTCGACGAACAGCGAGCTGACCCGGTTACCAAGGGTGAGCCGCTCGGAGCTCTGGCGGACATTCACCGGGACCATCGCGCGCAAGCCGCGAGGGTGCAGCTCCTCGCCGCGGCCCAGAAGCAGGCGCCGCAGGCCGGTGGCGCAGGCCGCGAGCACGACGTCGTTGATCGACCCCCCGAGCGCGCGCCGGATCGCCTTGAACTCCTCGAGCGGGCGATTGACGACCGCGAACCGCCTCGTCGAGCCGATCGGCACGTTGAGTGACGAATGCGGCGCGCCGATCAGCTCGTCTCGGACGATCAGCTCCGCCAGCGCCGCCGACCGCTCGAGAGCTTCGCGAGGATGCAGCGCCGCGTGCATGCCTGCCCGCGCGACGCGGGCGCCGGCCTGGGCAGCGTTTGTGATCGGCTGCGGCGGGCTGGGCACCAGCGGACGCAGAACCAAGCTGTCGGACGACGGCGGGACTGGCGTCTGTGGACGCTCAGGCGGGTTTGGCTCGGTGTCGAGCAGCAGGTAGGCGACATCGACCGATCCGACGCCGTCGACGAGGCAGTGATGGGTCTTGTGGGCCATCGCCCACCGGCCCTCTGCCAGCCCCTCGATCAGCGCCATCTCCCACAGCGGCCGCGTCCGGTCCAGGCGATGCGAGTAGAAATCGGCCGCCCACTCGCACAGCTCGGCCTGGCCGCCCGGGTGCGGCAGAGCGACGTGCGTGATGTGGTCCCGGATCCGAAAGCGTTCGTCGTCCGTCCATCGCGGCCAGCCCAAGCCGCCGGTTCGGACGGCGGAAAGCCGCTGCGAATAGCGAGGCAGCTGATCCAAGCGGGAGTCGAGGTTTGCACAGACCTCGTCGATCGGCGGCGCTCCGCCGCCGGGCACCGGGTCAAACACGCTGACGCCGCCGATGCTCATCAGCGCGCCTTCGTCCTGCTGCTCGAGCTCGAGGAAGGTCGCATCGAGCGCCGTCAAGGTTTCGGTCATGCTCGGAACCTATGGGCCCACGGCGACCAAACCATCGTGGCCGCGGCACGTGCGTGATCCGTAATTTCCCGACAAGAGCGCGGTTGGCACCCGGATGTGCGGCTCGGGCGGCGACGGCGAGACTTCCGGGCGAGGCGATGACGACATCTCGGCCACCCGATATTCGCCGCGCCGTCTTGATCGTCCTCGACGGCTGGGGGATCGCTCCGGACGGCCCCGGTAACGCGATCGCGCGCGCTCGCACGCCGGTGTTCGACCGGCTATGGACGGGTTATCCACACGCGCGTCTGGCGGCCTCGGGCCGGGCGGTCGGGCTCCCGGACGGCCAGATGGGTAACTCCGAGGTCGGGCACCTCACATTGGGGGCCGGCGCGGTCGTGATGCAGGACCTGACACGTATCGATGACGCCGCCCGTTCCGGGCGGCTTGCCGAAAACCCGGTGCTCCGCGAAGCGCTCTCGGCCACCCCACGCGTACATCTGATTGGGCTGGTGTCCGATGGAGGCGTGCACTCCGGCTTCAAGCACCTCAAGGCGTTGATTGCAGTAGCGGCGGAGATACAGGTGCCGGATCTCGTGCTCCACGCGTTCACCGACGGCCGCGACACGCTGCCAACCTCCGGCGCCGGCTATCTCGAGGCAGTCGAGGGCTGGATGACCGACGCAGGTGTAGGTCGGATCGGCTCCGTCGTCGGGCGCTACTACGCGATGGATCGTGACCGTCGCTGGGATCGGATCCAGCTCGCCTATGACCTGCTCGTACAAGGCCGCGCGGAGCACCGGGCCGACACGGGCGCGGACGCAGCGCGCGACGCCTACGCGCGTGGCGAGACCGACGAGTTCATCACGCCGGTGCTGGTCGGCGAGGAGGCCCGCATCCGCCCGGGCGACTCCGTCATCGCGTTCAACTTCCGCCCCGACCGGATGCGCGAGATCACCCATGCGCTCGCCGATCCGGAGTTCCACGAGGTCGATCGCGGCGGCGTCGCGCCGGTCGAGCACTACACGGCGATGACGCGCTATGAGGATGACTTCCCGTATCCGGTTGCGTTCGCGCCCGAGCATCCGACGACGACTCTGCCGGTCGTGCTAGCGCAGGAACGGTTGCGACAGCTGCATGTCGCCGAGACCGAGAAATACGCCCACGTGACCTACTTCTTCAACGGCGGTGAGGAAGCGCCGTGCGACGGCGAGCGCCGCCTGCTGGTCCCGTCCGCACGCGACGTCCCGACCTACGACTTCAAGCCGGAGATGAGCGCCTCGCAGATAGCTGCCTCGTTCGTCGAGGCATGGCGCACCGACTCCCCCGCGTTCGGAGTGATCAACTTCGCCAACGCGGACATGGTCGGGCACACGGGTGTCATCGAGGCCGCCATCCACGGAGTCCAGACTGTCGATGACTGTCTGGCGCATGTCGTCGAGGCTGTCCACGCGTCCGGCGGCACCTGCCTCATCACCGCCGACCACGGCAACGCCGAGCATATGCTCGAGGACGACGGCAGCCCGAACACCGCCCATTCGACCAATCCGGTGCCGCTGATCGTCACCCAGCCCGGCCTGACGCTTCGCGACGGGGGCGTGCTCGGCGACGTCGCTCCTACGGTCCTCGAGCTACTTGCGATCGAGCAGCCCACCGTCATGACCGGGCATTCGCTGATCGTGCCCGCGCCGGTGACGACGGTCGGCTCAGGCCAGCGCGAGCGCGCCTGAGCCTGCAAAGCGCGCCCGTTCGCCGAGCTCCTCCTCGATCCGTAGCAGCTGGTTGTACTTGGCCACCCGTTCGGTGCGCGCCGGCGCGCCGGTCTTGATCTGGCCCACGCCCGTGGCGACCACCAGGTCGGCGATGAATGTGTCCTCAGTCTCGCCCGAGCGGTGCGAGATCACCGCTCGGTAGCCGGCCTCCTCGGCCAGCGCGATGGTGTCGAGCGTCTCGGTCAGCGTCCCGATCTGGTTGAGCTTGATCAGGATCGCGTTGGCCACGCCGCGCTCGATCCCTTCTCGGAGGATCGCCGGGTTGGTGACAAAGACGTCGTCGCCGACCAGCTGAATGCGCCCGCCGAGCCGCTGGGTGAGCTTGCCCCAGCCATCCCAGTCGCCCTCGGCCATGCCGTCCTCCAACGACACCACCGGGTAGCTGTCGGGGATCCTCGCCCAATACTCGACCATCTCGTCTGATGTCAGCGACCGGCCTTCGTCGGTGAGCTCATAGCGGCCATCCTTGAAGAACTCGCTCGCGGCCGGATCCAGGCAGATTGCGACGTCGTCGCCCGGCACGTAGCCCGCACTCTCGATCGAGCTCACCAGCAGTTCCAGCGGCGCCTCGTTGGAGTCGAGCGCCGGCGCGAAACCCCCCTCATCGCCGACCGCTGTCCCGAGCCCTCGGCGCTTGAGCGTCCGCTGGAGCTCGTGGTAGACCTCGGCACCGATGCGGAGCGCTCGCGAAAATGACCCCGCTCCGATCGGCGCGATCATGAACTCCTGAAAGTCCACGGGGTTGTCGGCGTGAACGCCGCCGTTCAGCACGTTCATCATCGGCACCGGCAGCAGCGTCGCGTCGGCGCCGCCCAGGTACCGCCACAGCGGCTCGGAGGCATCGGCCGCCGCGGCGCGAGCCACAGCCATCGAGACCCCGAGCAGCGCGTTGGCTCCCAGCCGCGACTTGCCGTCGGTCCCGTCGAGCGCGATCAGTGACTCGTCGAGGCCGCGCTGGTCGGTAGCGTCGCGGCCGCTCACGGCGTCGGCTACCTCGCCGTTGACATTGGCCACCGCATGAGTGACACCCTTGCCCCCGAACGGGGCCTCCCCATCCCTCAGCTCCAACGCCTCGCGGCTACCGGTCGATGCACCGGAAGGCACCGCGGCGCGGCCGAGCGCGCCGCTTGAGAGGTACACATCGACTTCGACAGTCGGGTTGCCGCGACTGTCGAGAATCTGGCGGGCGTGTACGCGCTTGATTGTGCTCATCGTGTGTTCACCAATCGTGTAGGTGCGGGTCAGTGGACGGTCTGCTGTTCGTACACGTGCACGAAGTGCAAGTAGTTCGCGGCGATCTGTGACGCCGCGCTCTCGCGATCGAGCTCGTTGGCGAGGAACCCCTTGAGCGCGTCCCACCAGATCGACCGCCCGATCGCGAACCCGATGAACCCGTCGACCGGCGCCGCCTCCTGCAGCCACTGCTCGACCTTCTCGGTCGAGGCGCCGCGCCCGAGCAGCACGCATGTAACTCCTTCGCGACCAGGCCCGGACCGTGCCTGCTCGGCCAGGATCGCCGCGTCTGACTGCTCGTCGACGCCCTCGATCTTCCACACGTCGACTTCGATTCCGTGGTTCTGAATGGCTTCGATCGCCTGGCGCATCAGCTCGGGACGCAGCTCCGCGTCGTAGCGATCGGAGTCGCCGTTCACCGTCGAGAGCTGCTCATCGGTGGCGGGGACCAGCAGCTCGAACAGGAACTTCCGATCGTTGTCGTGCAGCCAGTCGGCCAGTCGCTTCAGTCGCCTGAGCTGGCGCTCGTTCATGTCGGCGTCGCCGTCGGGGTTGTAGCGGACCAGGACCTTGGCGAAGTCCGGCTCGAACTTCTCGATATGCGCCCCGAAATCGTCCCCGTACTGGAAGTCGAACTCCTCCTGGCCCGACTTCTCGACGGGCATCGCCAGCTTCAGCCCGTGTGCACGCGCCTGCGAAGGAGCGTCGGACCCAAACTGCTCGTCGACCAGCACGCCGGTCGCGCCGGCCTGGGCGCCCCGCTCGATCGACTTCAGCACTCCCTCGAAGATCAACCGCTTGGCGTCGGCGATCGTCTCGGCCTCTTCAGGCGCCGGGTCGCCCTCGATGCCGAACATCTTCTTCTGAAACGACCCTCGATGATCGAAGGCAAGTATGTAAAGCGGACCTGCGTGACCCAGTGTCGTCATTGTCTGATCCTCACTTTCTCGCATTCAGCGGGCCTGCGGCGGCGCCGAGGCGATAATCACCTCGAGCGCCGCCGGACTGGCCGCCACGGCGTCCCGTGCCAACGCGTGG
>DASYFZ010000123.1:0-10892 GCA_036000295.1 Solirubrobacteraceae bacterium | reverse complement strand
CGCGGGCCCAGTCATGTCCGCTGATCCTGTTAGCTTCGAACGTTCATACCACCTCGAAGGAGGGAGCAAGTGACTAAGTCTGAGTTCGTCGACCAGGTCGCAGATCGCGCCGGGTTGAGCAAGAAAGACGCGGGTGACGCGGTCGACGCGGTACTCGACACCATCGAGGACGCCCTGAAGCGTGGCAGCGAGGTGACGTTCTCCGGATTCGGCAAGTTCAGCGTCTCGCAGCGCAGCGCTCGCGAGGGCCGTAACCCCGCTACCGGCGAGAAGATCCAGATCTCGGCCTCGCGGGTCCCGAAGTTCACCGCCGGCGCGGGACTCAAGAAAGCCGTCAACTAGTGGACGGCGCCGCAGGCTCAGTCGCTCCGCAGCGACTCGGGCATGCGGCTTCCACCGTCGACGTTGGATCGAGTGCCGAGCGGGCGATCCGTGATCAGCACGCCTCGCCACAGGGCGAGGCGCCGTCGGCGAATCCCAGGATGTTGAAGGCAGACCCCGGGCCACCACCCCCAACCCCCCCGACAGAATCGATCAACCCGGGGATGCCACCCGCCGGCCCCGCAGACGCGACTGAAGGCTCTGCGGTCGGCTTCGGAGACCGTGTCGCGAGCTCGGTAACCGCGCGTTCGTCACAGCTGGTGCTGGGCCTCGACCCAGACCCCGGCAGGCTGTGGCCCCGAGCGGTCGAGCTCGCCGACCGGGCCCCGGGGGACCGGTCGACAGCTGCGCGTGCAGCAAGCGCCGTCGCCGTGCATTGCTCGCTGGCGATCGAGGCAACCGCCGCGCACTGCGTTGCGGTCAAGCTCCAGGTCGCGTGCTTCGAGCGGCTCGGCGCGCCCGGCTGGTCGGCGCTGCGTGAGGTCGCCGAGCGCGCCCGGGCTCGCGGGCTGCTCGTGATCGCCGACGCCAAGCGCGGCGACATCGGCGTAACCGGCAAGGCCTACGCGCAGGCCTTCCTCGGCGAGACCCCGACCGCGTACGGCCCCGTCGACGGGCTCGACGCCGACGCGCTGACGGTCAACCCGCTGCTCGGGACCGACTCGCTGGAGCCGTTCATCCGCGCCGCGCGGGAACGCGGCAGCGGTCTGTTCGTGCTCGTGCGGACGTCGAATCCGGGCGCTGCCGATCTTCAGGACCTCGAGCTTGCCGGCGGCGGCACGGTCAGCGACCACCTCGCCGGGATCGTGGCCGCGCTCGGAACCGACGGGATCGGCGAGGCGGGCCTCAGCGACGTCGGCGCCGTGGTCGGCGCGACCGTCCCAGAACGGATGCAGGCGCTGCGCGAGCTGATGCCGTCCGCGGTGTTCCTGCTGCCGGGCGTGGGCGCGCAGGGGGGACAGGTCGAGCAGCTGTCAGCAGCGTTTGCGCCGGGCCCCGGGGGAGGGCTGATCGCGGCGTCGCGGGGAATCGTCGACGCCTATCGAACGAGCGGGGGAGACCCCGCGGTAGCCGCGGCCGGCGAGGCCGCCAGACTGCGCGAGCTCGCGTGGAATCTGGCGGCTTGAGCCGCTGATGGGGGGCTCACATCCGAATTCGGGGCAATCCGGATGTAAGATCGCGCGGCGATGCGTAGGAGTCGCTGGCGCTACCTGGCGCCGATCGCGCTCGCCGCGGCGATCGCAGGGACGTATGTGGTTGTGCACAACGGATTGACCCACAAGTCGTCCACGACGTCCTCGCACGTCTCCGGCCGGTCGACCACGACCAGGCACGGCAAGTCCTCCCGCGCGAAGTTCTACGTCGTCAAGCGCGGCGACACTCTGTCAAGCATCTCCCAGAAGACCGGCGTCTCCATCCAGACCCTCCAGTCACTGAACCACAGCCTCAACGACCCCAACAGCCTGCACATCGCCCAGCGGCTGAGGCTGCGGCGGTGAGGAGGTCGTAGTGCGGCGAGCCAGGGCGGGGGTCCTGGGCGCGATCGTCCTCGCGTTTGCCGTCGCGCACGCTTCGCCGGGCGCCGCGACGACGCCGATCCCCGGCGCCGGCGCGCGAACTGCCACGCTGATCGAGGCCGGCAGCGGCGAGCAGCTATACGGTCGCAGCGCCAGCAGCCGCGAGGCGATCGCGAGCGCCACCAAGCTGATGACCGCGCTGGTGACGCTCGAGCACGTCCATCGGCTGGGCGAGATGTTCACGCAGAACGGCTACCGGTCGGCGGCCGAGGACTCGCAGATCGGGCTCGTTCCCGGCGAGCGGATGAGCGTTCACGATCTGATGATCGCGCTGATGCTCCCCAGCGCCGACGACGCCGCCGAAGACCTCGCGTTCAACGTGGGCCACGGATCGGTTGCGAGGTTCGTCGGGATGATGAACGCGCGCGCTCGCCAGCTCGGCCTCGTGCATACGCACTACTCGACGCCGATCGGGCTGGACACGCTGGGCAACTACTCGAGCGCCTCCGACCTGGCCACGCTCGCCGACTATCTGATCCACACCTCGCCGTTCTTCAAGCGCATCGTCGCGCTCAAGAGCGCCGTGCTGCACACCGGCGATCGCGTGCGGACAGTCGTCAACCGCAACGACCTCGTCGCCAAGGTCCCTTGGGTCAACGGCGTCAAGACCGGCCACACGCTGCAAGCGGGGTACGTACTGGTCGGCTCCGGGACCAGGAACGGGATGACGCTGATCAGCGCCGTGATCGGGACGCCGGACGAGGCGGTACGCGACACCAGCACCCTGTCGCTGCTCAACTACGGGTTCGCCAACTACGGCCTGCGAACGCCGGTGCGCAAGGGCCAGGTGCTGGCGCGCCCGACGGTCAAGGGTCGCGACAAGCTGCGCACGTCGGTCGTTGCGGGCGCCAGCTTCGAGCACGTGTTCGCGCGCAACGCCCGGGTATACCTGCGGGTCAACGCGCCCAAGCAGCTGACCGGGCCGATCGGGCGTCACACGCGCGTCGGCACCGTGGTGGTCCTGTCGGGAGGCAAAGTCGTCGAGCGCGTGCCGCTGGTGGTGGCCAAGGCCGTGCCTGCGCCCAGCTCTGGGCTCGGCGGCCTGGGGTTCGTCACGCGACCCTTTACGCTTGTAGCGGTGGTGGTATTGCTCGCCGTGGCCATCGGTGCGACCGTGTTTTGGCGCGGCCGGATCAGGGGAAGACGCGCGGAGCCCGCATGATCATCACAGTCACCCTCAACGCTGCCCTGGACAAGACGCTCGAGGTCCCGAACTTCACGCCGGGCCGTCGGCATCGCACCGTTGACCAGACGACGATGCCGGGCGGCAAAGGCGTCAACGTCGCGCGCGCGCTCAAGCGGCTCGGGCAGCCGGTGATCGCGACCGGGTTCACGGGTGGCGCGACCGGCTCGCGAATCGTCCAGGCGCTCAATGACGAGGCGATCCTCAACGGCTTCACCCGCATACGCGAGGAGTCGCGCACCAATACGGCGGTGCTCGACCCGACCACCAACGAGCACACCGAGATCAACGAACGCGGCCCCTCGATCTCCCCCCAGGAGCTCGAGTTGTTCCGCGACAAGCTGCTGTATCTCGCCAAGGGCGCCAGCATGTGCGTGTTCGCCGGGAGCCTGCCCCGTGGCGTCGACGCCGACGTGTACGCGGGGCTCATCCGCGAGGTCAAGCGCCTGGGCGTCACGACGATCGTCGACACCGACGGCGAGCCCTTGCGGCTAGCGGTGCGCGCCGAGCCGGACGTGATCTGCCCCAACGAGATCGAGGCCGAGGAGCTCGTCGGTCACGAGTTCAACGATCCCGACGACCGCGCCAGCTCGGTCGCGGAGATGAGCCGGCTGGGCGCCCGCGAGGTGATCATGACCGTGCCGGATGGCTGCTACGCCCAGGTGCTCGAGGACGGCGCCCCGGTCCTGTACCGCGTGCGGGTGGAGGAGCAGGAGGCCCGTTCGAGTATCGGCTCCGGCGACGCTTTCCTGGCCGGCTACGTGGCAGCCCGCTACGGCGGTCGGGCCGCCGTGGAGTGCCTGCGCTACGGGGTGGCCTGCGGAGCGGAATCGATCCAGCACTTCGGCGCCGGTCTGCTCGACCCGTTCAAGGTCGACAGGCTGCTCACAGAGGTCGAGGCCGAACGCCTCCAGGTGGGCGCCGAGATCGGCTGACGTCCGCAGGTTGCGGGTTTGCCGGGGGAGCCCCTGGACCCCCACTGCTAGCATCGAGCACCCGGTCATCTCGGTTGCCGCCACGTACTTGATCGCCCTCTCAGACACGCTTCCCACGACCCCCCAGCTGCCGTCCGCGGCGGGGAATACGATGCCGTAATGGAAGTAGAGATCGGACGCGGCAAGAAGGCCCGGAGGGCGTACGGATTCGACGACATCGCGATCGTCCCGTCACGACGGACGCGGGACCCCGACGACATCGACATCTCCTGGACGCTCGGTCCTTACCGGTTTGAGTTGCCGCTGCTGGCGGCGGCGCTGGACGGCGTCGTCTCGCCGGAGTCGGCGGGAATCATCGGCAAGCTCGGCGGGCTCGCCGTGCTCAACCTCGAAGGCATCTACACGCGCTACGAGGATGCCGACGCGCAGCTCGAGCGGATCTCGACGTTCTCCAAGGACATCGCTACTCGCGAGATGCAGGACATCTACCGGGAACCGGTCAAGCCCGAGCTGATCGCGCAGCGGATCCGTGAGATCAAAGACCATGGCGTTGTCGCCGCGGCGTCGTTGACGCCGCAGAAGGTGCGCACCTACTACGAGGTCGCGCTCGAGGCCGGACTCGACATCCTCGTTATCCAGGGCACTGTCGTCTCGGCCGAGCATGTCTCTCGAGACGAGAGTCGCCCGCCGCTGAACCTGAAGGAATTCATCCGCGAGCTTGCGCCGACGCCGATCATCGTCGGCGGTTGTGCGTCCTACCACACCGGGCTTCACCTGATGCGTACCGGCGCCGCCGGCGTGCTCGTCGGGGTCGGTCCCGGCGCGATCTGCACGACGCGCGGCGTGCTCGGTATCGGCGTTCCTCAGGCGACCGCGATTGCTGACGTTGCGGCGGCGCGATCCCAGCACATGCTCGAGACCGGCGACTACGTGAAGGTGATCGCCGACGGCGGCATGCGCAACGGCGGTGACATCGCCAAGGCGATCGCCTGCGGAGCCGATGCGGTGATGCTCGGATCGGCGCTCGCCCGGGCGTATGAGGCGCCGGGCCGGGGTTACAACTGGGGGATGGCCACGTTCCATCCGACGCTGCCTCGCGGCACCCGGGTCGTCACGACCCCGAACGGGACGCTCGAGGAGATCGTCAAGGGGCCCGCCCGCGAGAACGACGGCACTTTCAACCTGATGGGCGCGCTGCGCACGTCGATGGCGACGACCGGCTACCGCGACATCGCCGAGTTCAACCGCGCCGAGCTGCTCGTCGCCCCAGCGCTGCAGACCGAGGGCAAGCACCTCCAGCGCGAGCAGGGCGTCGGCATGGGCGCAGGCGGCCGATCGGCGACGGTCGGTGTCGCCGACTGACGCCGCCGCCGTCGAGACGGCGGCCGCCCGAGCCGGCCAGATAGCCCCTGCTGACATCGCGGACGAGCCGGTGGTACCCGCGGCTGCGACCGAAGAGGTCGTCGTCCTCGATTACGGCGGCCAGTACTCACAGCTGATCGCTCGGCGGGTGCGCGAGTGCGGCGTGTTCTCCGAGCTGCTCCCGCACCACGTCGGGGCACAGGAGGTCGCCCGGCGCCGGCCCAAGGGCGTGATCCTGTCGGGCGGCCCGGCGTCGGTCTACGAGCCGGGCGCTCCCGTGCTCGAGCGAGAGCTGCTCGAGCTCGGGGTGCCGGTGCTCGGCATCTGTTACGGCATGCAGCTGCTGGCGCGCGAGCTCGGCGGCCAGGTCGAGGGCGCCGAGGTCGGAGAATTCGGGCGCTCGAAGCTGACCGTGTCCGAGCAGGGCCGGCTGCTTGCGGGCACGCCGCCCGAGCAAACCTGCTGGATGTCGCACCGCGACACCGTGTTCTCGCCGCCGCCGGGATTCACCGCGCTTGCGTCGTCGACCGCTTCGCCGGTGGCCGCGTTTGAGTCCACCGAGCGCGGCGTCTACGGGATCCAGTTTCACCCCGAGGTCGTGCACACCCCGTACGGCCAGCAGGTCCTGACCAACTTCCTCGAGGACGTCTGCGGCTGCGATCGCACCTGGAGCGCCAGCTCGGTGATCGAAGAGCAGATCAACCGCATCCGTGCCCAGGTCGGGGACGGCAGGGCGATCTGCGGGCTGTCCGGGGGCGTTGACTCGAGCGTCGCCGCGCTGCTCGTTCACCGCGCGATCGGCGACCGCCTTACCTGCGTGTTCGTCGACCACGGCCTGATGCGCAAGAACGAGGGCGCGCAGGTGATCGCCGCATTCCGCGACCACTTCCACGTGCCGCTCGTGGCGGTCGAAGCCGAGGAGCGATTCCTCGCCCGGCTGAGCGGCGTGACCGACCCGGAAGAGAAGCGCAAGCGGATCGGGGCGGAGTTCATCCGCGTGTTCGAGGAAGAGGCCGCTCGCCTCGACGACGTGAGCTTCCTCGTCCAGGGCACGCTCTACTCCGATGTGATCGAGTCAGGGGGCGGAACCGGGACCGCGACGATCAAGTCCCACCACAACGTCGGTGGCCTCCCCGACGACCTCGAGTTCGATTTGGTGGAGCCACTGCGGGCGCTGTTCAAGGACGAGGTCAGGGCCGTCGGCGCGGAGCTCGGACTGCCCGAGCGCCTGGTGTGGCGCCAGCCGTTCCCGGGGCCGGGCCTCGCGATCCGCATCGTCGGCGGCGAGGCGACCAAGGAGCGCCTTGAGATCCTGCGGGAGGCCGACGCGATCCTCCAGGAGGAGATCCGCAAGGCCGGGCTCTACCGCGAGCTGTGGCAGTCGTTCTGCGTGCTCCCCGACGTCCGAACCGTCGGCGTCCAGGGAGACTCGCGCACGTACGGCAACGTGATCGTGATTCGGGCAGTCACCAGCGACGATGCGATGACGGCCGATTGGGCCCGGCTCCCGTACGACCTGCTCGAGACGATCGCGTCGCGCATGACGGGCGAGATCCGCCAGGTCGGCCGGGTCGTGCTGGACATCACCAGCAAGCCGCCTGGCACGATCGAGTGGGAGTGACGCTCCAGGCGTCGGGACGCTAGAACCCGGCGTGGACCAGGATCGGGGCGACGTGCCCCGCGAGGTTGGGCGGCAGCTCGTCGAGCGCGAACCACCGGGCCGCCAGAAGCTCACCGCGATCGAGCGTGAGCTCAGGGGCATGCAGGTCGGCCCGGAAGCAGTGCATCGTGCTCTTGGTGCGCTGAAACCGCGCCAGCACATCGCCGATCGCCAGCCAATCGTCGATGTCGACGCCCAGCTCCTCGCGGATCTCGCGACGCGCGGCCATCAGCGGCTCCTCGTTTCGCTTCAGCCCACCGCCCGGGAAGTCCCATTCCCGGCGTCCGTAGGTGTGGCGAACCAGCAGGATCCGGTCGGAGTCCACCAGCACGCATTTGACGCCGTGAAGGGCCGGCTTGGCCACGGATCGGTAGACCCACAGCACCGCGTAGGCACAGCGATACGCGAGCCGTCGCAGCGGAATTGGCAGCTCCACGGACTCAGGGTAAGGGGTGCGGGAAACGGCCGCCGCATCCCGTTATCGGCGCAGTGTCTATCATTGCCTTCGAGCCGCGCCGACAGCGCGGCTTGTGCGTGCCATGAAGACCTACGTCGCCAAACCAACTGACCGAGAGCGGAACTGGCTGCTCGTCGATGCCTCCGGGAAAACCCTGGGCAGGCTCGCGACCCAGATCGCCGACGCGCTGCGGGGCAAGCGCAAACCGACGTACACCCCTCACATCGATACGGGTGACTTCGTGATCGTCGTCAACGCCGAGAAGATCTCGGTCACCGGCGACAAGCGCACCGCCAAGCGTTACTACCGCCACTCGGGATATCCCGGTGGCCTGCGGTCGCGGACCCTCGACGAGATGCTCGAGCGCCGGCCCGAGGAGGTCATCCGACTCGCGGTCAAGGGCATGATGCCGCGCAACCGTCTCGCGCGTAAGCAGCTCACCAAGCTGAAGGTTTACGCCGGTCCCGAGCACCCGCACGCCGCACAGCAGCCGCAAGCGATGGAGATCGAGACTTGACAGAGAATCCGCAGGACGAGCCTCGCAACGAGGAAGAGCAGGCCGCTCCGGCCGAGCCCGAGAGCGCGCCCGAGGCCGAGGCCGCGGCAGAGCCCGAGCCTGAGGCCGCCCCTGAGCCGCAGGCCGAGGCCGCTGAGCCCGAGCCCGTAGAGCCCGAGGTCGCAGAGCCCGTGGCCGCGGAGCCCGTGGCCGAGGAGCCCGAGGCCTCCGAGCCGCAGGCCGCCGAGCCCGAGCCGGAGGCGGCCCCTGCCGCCGCACAGGCCGAAGCTGCGCCGCCCGCCGAGCCCGCGCCCGCGGCTGCCCCTGCTGAAGCCGCCGAGGCCGCGCCGGCGCCGCAAGCCGCCGAGGCGCAGGCCGACGACGAGGACGAAGAGGTCGAGCTCGCCCCGCGCCAGAAGCCCGAGATTCCCGGCGCAGACCTGATCCCCGACATCGTTCCCGAGGGCGACCAGTTCCTCGACGCCGAGGCACAGGCCGCCGCCGAAGCCGAAGCCGAGGCAGCCGCCGCGTTGGCCCAGCAGGAATCGGACAACGACGAAGCAAAGCCGATCGCCGACGCCGCAATCGACCTAGCCGCCGGCGCCCGCTACACGGCAACCGGCAAGCGCAAGACGGCGGTGGCCCGGGTGATCCTCAAGCCCGGCACCGGCACCTACTCGATCAACGACAAGTCGCTCGAGGCCTTCTTCCCGCGGGAGACGTTGCAGCGCATGATCCGGCAGCCGCTCGAGGCAGTCGGCTACGACTCCCGGATGGACGTCGTCGCGCGCATGCACGGTGGCGGCGTGTCGGCCCAGGCCGGCGCGTTGCGCCACGGCGTGTCGCGGGCGCTGATCGAGGCCGATCCCAATCTCCGCGGCGAGCTCAAGCGCCGTGGCTTCTTGACGCGTGACCCGCGCGTCAAGGAGCGCAAGAAGGCAGGCCTCAAGAAGGCCCGCAAGCGGCCTCAGTTCTCCAAGCGCTGACGCCCCGGCGCCGATGTCGTCTCGGCAGCTTTTCGGCACGGACGGAGTCCGTGGCCGTGCCGGCCACTTCCTCACCGCCGACCTGGCGCTGGCGCTGGCGCGCGCAGCGGTAACGCGCACAGGAACGCCGCACCCGCAGGTCCTGATCGTCCGCGACACGCGCGAGTCGGGCGAGATGCTCGAGGCCGCGATCGCCGCGGGCGTCACCGCGGCCGGCGGCGACGCGCTGCTCGCCGGCGTGCTGCCGACCCCGGCCGCACCGCTGCTGGTTCGCCGGCATGGGCTGACGCTCGCCGCGGTGATCTCGGCCTCGCACAATCCCTACGAGGACAACGGCATCAAGCTGTTCGCCGCCGACGGGTTCAAGCTCGACGACGACACCGAGCATGCGATCGAGGCTGAGCTCGACAACGAGCCGCCGGTGCCGACGAGGATCGGTCGCGTCCGCCGCTTCCACGGCGCGCTCGAGGACTACCTGCGCGAGTTGCATGTGCGCTTCGCCGATCTGGACCTCAGCGGCCGGCGCGTGCTGCTGGACTGTGCCAACGGCGCGACGTTCCGCGCCGCGCCGGAGATCTTCCGCCGGCTGGGCGCCGACGTCGACGTGCTCGCCGACCAGCCCGATGGCCGCAACATCAACGACGGTTGTGGGTCGACGCACATCGATCCGGTGCGCGAGCGGATGACGTCGGGCGACTACGACGTCGGATTCGCCTTTGACGGCGACGGCGATCGAGTGCTCGCCGTGGACAGCTCGGGAGCGATCGTCGACGGCGACGAGCTGATCGCGCTGGCCGCGATTCACCTGCAGCGCCGCAACCGCCTCCCCGGTCAGGGGGTGGCCGTGACGGTCATGACCAACTACGGCTTCCACACCGCGATGGCCGCCGCCGGGATCCACGTCGCCACTACACCCGTGGGCGACCGCTACGTGCTCGACGAACTGCGCCGGCGCGGCTGGTCGCTGGGAGGCGAGCAGTCCGGTCACATCATCGATCTGGGATTTGGGCCGTCGGGCGACGGGATCGCCAGCGCCCTGCTGACGCTCGAGGCGCTCGGGACCGGAGACCTGCATACGCGGGGGGCGATGCAGAAGCTCCCCCAGCGCCTCGAGAACGTCCGCGCCCAGGATCGCGCGACGCTCGACGCCGCGATGTCGCATTCATCCGTGCAGTCGGCCATTGCGCGCGAGGACGAGGCGCTGAGCGGCCGGGGCCGGGTTCTGGTTCGTGCATCTGGGACCGAGCCGCTGATCAGAGTGATGGTCGAGGCGCCCAGCGCCGAGGAGACCGAGCAGGTCTGCGCGCGGCTCACCGACGCTGTTCGCCAGGCGATCGAGCCGGGTAAGGACGGGGCGTAGACTCGTTCACTGTGCGCGCCGGCCGGCGGGGCGCATCCGTCCATTGGAGGTGACCATGAAGCTTGGGCTCACGTTGCTGCGCACGATCGTAGGCGCGCTGTTCTTCGGGCACGGAACTCAGAAGCTGTTCGGCTGGTTCGGCGGACACGGCATCGAGGGCACCGCGGGGGCCTTCGAGTCGCTCGGCCTGCGGCCAGGCCGCAAGCATGCAACGGCCGCAGGCGCGGCCGAGGCGGGCGGCGGGGTCTTGCTGGCGCTGGGATTCCTGACGCCCGCCGCGGCGGCATCGCTGATCGGCGTGATGTCGACGGCGATCAGCAAGGTCCACGCCAAGAACGGCCCCTGGGCCACCAACGGTGGCTACGAGTACAACCTGGCGCTGATCGCGATCATGGTGGCGCTGGCCGACGTGGGACCTGGCGACGTGTCCTTGGATCACGCGCTCGGCATCGAGGTCAAGGGCCCGCTGGTGGCGCTGCTGGCGCTCGCCGCCGG
>DASYFZ010000099.1:0-3485 GCA_036000295.1 Solirubrobacteraceae bacterium | reverse complement strand
GGACGGTCGGCGTCGACCAGGTGCAGGCGCTGGTTGAGGTCGCGGACCGAATCGGTCGCAAGGTCGAACGACAGGACCGCGTCCTGGGTGACGTCGGCTGTGGCCATTACGCGACCGAGGCCAGACCCCAGCTGTAGACGTGCCCCGGCGCCGGCTCCCAGGTGACTGCGTCCTCCGCGCCCGGTAGGACTGCGATTGCGCGATATTCCGAGGCCATCGCGACCCACTCGTCGGTCTCGGCCATCACGGCGGGCTTGCATGCGATCGGATCGCGCAGGACCGCGAACCCGTCCGCGGTACCGACCGCAAACGTGTAAAAGCCATCGAGGTCGTCGAGGCAGCCCTCGAGCGCCTCCTCGAGCGACGCGCCCTCGCGCAGCCGCCAGGTCAGGTAGCCCGCGGCGACCTCGGAGTCGTTGTCTGTCTGAAACCGGATGCCCTCGCGCTGGAGTGTGCGCCGCAGGCGGTTGTGGTTCGACAGCGAGCCGTTGTGGACCAGGCATAGATCCAGACCGGTCGAGAACGGATGCGAGTGCTCGGTGGTGACGCGGCTCTCGGTCGCCATTCGCGTGTGCCCGAGCGCGTGGCTTCCCTCGATCTCGCTCAGCTTGAAGTTGCTGACGAACTCTCGCGGCGGCCCGGCCTCCTTGAAGATCTCGATCGTCTGCCCGGCGCTCATCAGCGTCAGCTCCGGGTGATGCTCGGCGAGCCAGGCCTGAGCGTCAGGGGCCTGCGCCTCGATGATGAACGTGCAGTGGCTTGCGCGGATGCTCGGCAGCGAGGCGCCTCCGAACTGCCGCTCGAGCTCGGCCCCGAGCATCTCCCAGTTGGGATCGAGCGAAGCGGAGTGCAGCGATACCTTGCAGCACCCAAGCGGCGCGGGATCGCGGTAGAACGCCACCCCGGCGCTGTCGGGCCCGCGGTCAGACAACTGCAGCAGCATCGCCGACAGATGACCGCCGAGCTGCGCTCGCAGCGCCGGTGATTTTGTGAAAAGCCCAGCAATGCCGCACATGCAAGCCACATTAGACATTTGGATAAATGGCTCCAATGGCGTACACGGGCACACTTTCGAGCCCGAATGTGGTCGGTGGTACTACAGCCTGAGATCGCCTCGGGCCTGTCGACCCCGGGCGAGCGGCTTAATCCGCGGGCGGCGACCACGCGCCGAGCCGCTTCTGGGCACGGCGCACGACGTGGAGAGCCTCCTTCAGATCCGCGCGCGCAATCGGCGGCATCGCGCCTGGATCGATGAGATTGTCGGGGGCGCCGCCCGCGGCGATCTGTGCGGCGTGGTGCTCGAACCGCAGGCGGGTGATCACCGACCAGGCCTCGCTGAGCCCGTCGGCGGCGTCGCGCTCCAGTCCCCCGACGTTGGCCACGGCCTCGATCCGGTCAAGCGTCGGCGAGATCGTGATGCCGTGCGCCAGTGCGTGGAACCGCACCAGGTTGACGAGCGGGATGATCCCTCCGCGCTTTAGGTCCAGGCGGTCGGGCGGGTCCCCGTCGCGGCCGGTCGCGAGCTGGCCGCGGAAGCCCAGCGCCACCGGGTAGCCGTTGGCGGTCCTGGCCAGCAGGCGCATGAACTGCGGGTGGCGGCGCGCGTCGCGGATGTAGTCGGTGAGCTCGGAGACAAGCAGCAGGCCGCCGGCCGCCGGGCGGAAGTCGAACGCCACCGACGCGCGGATCAGGTGCGATTCATCGGGCTCGGTGAGGCACTCGGAGAACGTGCGCAGCCAGGCGCCCTTGGACATCCGCCACAGCCGCTTGCCGGCGAGCACGCCGTTGTTGTCGACGCCGATCCCACACCTGGCGAGGCCGTCGTTGACGTCGGATCCGAGCCGCTCGAAGTACGCGTCGGCGGCCTCCTCCTCACCGGGCTCGGGATCGGCGTATGCGAGCGCGTTGTCCTGATCCGACGACAGCGTGAACTCGCGGCGGGCGGCGCTGCCCAGGTCCAGCCAGGCCCAGGCGAGCGGCGCGGGTCCCTCGCGCCAGATCGAGAAGTCGACCAGGCGCGCAACGATCGTGTCGTGCTGCAGGCTCAGCACCCGGCCCAGCTCTCGCGCGGGCACGCCCGCGCGCACGAGCAGCAGGAACAGCCTGGGCAGCTCCTGTGTGGCGCGCACCAGCGCGTCCTCGTCGGGCGCCCCCAGGATCATGTGCCGCAGCGCGATCGGGCTACGCGCGTCGAGCCCCAGCAGGTCGGTCGCCGACAGGATGCCGCACACCCCGCGGGCGTCGGTCACGGCGAGGTGCTCGGCGCCCGCCGCAACCATGTCGACGGCCGCTTCGACGGCCAGCTGCGCCGCCGGCACTGTCGGGACCGGCGTGCGTGCCACCGTTCGCACCGGGGCATCGAGGCCGACGTCGCCGGCGGTCACCGAGGCCCGCACGTCGGCGTCGGTAAAGATCCCGAGCCGGTCCTCGCCGAGCTGGACGAGCAGCGCCGAGGTCGAGTTTTGCCCGAGCCGCCCGGCGGCCTGGCGCAACGGCTCGTCGGGGTCACAGAAAGTCGCCGCCCGCATGATCGCCGACACCGGCGTGGTCCCGACGTCACGCAGCGCGTGGACCGTGTGGCCGGCGCCCGTCAGCCGCTTGCGCATCGACGCCGCCACGTAGGTGGCGCCGGCGACCGTGCCCAGCAGCCGCCGCGACGCATCCGCGGAGAACAGCAGACAGCGCGAGCGCTCGCGCGCGCGCACGGTGAACGCGGGCGCCATCCCGGTCAGCAGCGACGGATGCCCGAAGCACTCGCCCGGTTCGAGCACCTGGATGACCTCGCCCTCATGGACGATGTCCATCGAGCCGTCAATGATCACCCACAGCCCTAGAGCCGGAGCCCCGTCCTCGACAAGCGCGATATCCCCCGATTCGAAGGCGTGCTCCCGGGCCCCCTCGAGCGCCGCTTGGACCTCCTCCGGATCGATCCCGTCGAACGGCGGGTGGCGCGCAAGGAGTGTGTAAAAGTTCTCCATGTCGGAGGCCGCAATTGTGTTCGCATCGCGTCTGTGACGCGCTACGGCGACATGCGAGCCTAGTGCTCCTCAGCACAACCTACCTGGAGGGAGCATGGCCGACGTTCCTGGACCGCAGCACGACGAACTCGTCTACGAGTCCGCCGGGCTACCGAAGACCACCAACTGGTGGGGCGCGTTCGTAATCGGCCTCGCGGGGACGATCCTGGTCACCGGAATCGCGCCGGTGATGGTCACCGAGCTGGGGGCCGCATCCGTGCCCGTGATTGTCGTAATCACGATCAGCGGCTACATCGTGTGCCTGCTGCTGGCCGAGCTGTCGGCGATGATGCCCGACCGCTCCGGCGGGCTGCCCGCCTACGCGTATCCGGCCTACAAGGAAAAGTGGCCGCGGTTTGCCGAGCACGTCAACGGTTTCTCGGCGTGGGCCTACTGGCTGGGATGGTTCCCGGTCGCCCCGCTGAACATGATCCTGGCGTCGTTCTACATCGTCGACCGCTTCAAGCT
>DASYFZ010000015.1:0-2194 GCA_036000295.1 Solirubrobacteraceae bacterium | reverse complement strand
AGCTTGACCCGCTCGCCGGGGAGATCGCGTCGTGACCCGCCTCGCGCGCGACCCCCATGTCGAGGAGCTCGTCGGCGCCTATCGCGCTGATCTCGAGGCCGCTGGCCTGTTCGCCGAGAACGAGGTCACCTCGCCGGCGCGGTCGTTCCTGTTGCGCGTCGGCTGTGAGGGCTGGTCATCGATGTCGCTTGAGCAGCAGTTGGCGATCCCGGGCCAGGACCGTCGGTTGGTGACCTGGCTGATCGTCACCGGCCGTTGGCGGCCCACACCCGAGTATCTGGTCGCGAGCAACCTCCGAGTCGGGCAGCTCTCAGCGCGCGTTCACCGCGACTTCCATCGACGGTTCATGGCGACCGCTTCCGAGCTCGGGTTCGACGACAAACCGGCCCAGCTTCAATGGTGGGCGACCGCCCTCGTCGCGGTGGTCGCGGATGTGTCGCCAGACCGGCTGACGAAGCCTACGTTCGACACGGCCCGCGACCGGCTGATCGACGCGATCCGCCAGCGCAATCCCCACCCCCGTGCGCAGAGATCGTTCACGACGCGCCTGTTCGGCGCTGAGGCGACGTTGTTCCACGCGGGTGTGATCGATGTGCCACCCCGCAAGCGTCACTGGGACAAGTCCGCCGTGCGGGCCCAGGAATGGGCGGCCGTCCCGTCGCAGCTACGGGCAACGTTCGCGGGGTACATCGAGCAGATGCAACTCTCTCTGCGACCGGCGACGATGGTGCGCGTCGAGGCAGTCCTGCGCGAGTTCGCCGGCTGGCTCACGACGCATGCGCCCGAGATCGCTGCCGTCGTCGATCTCCGCCGCGCTCACATCGAGAGCTACAAGCGTCACCTCGCGGCGCGACCCTCGGTCCGCGGCGCGCGGCTCTCGAACATCGGGCTGGCCGAGCATCTCGGAACCCTCCGAGTGTGCCTGGAGCGCCTCAGCGAATGGAACGGAGACGACGCCCCGACACGCGTGCTGATGTTCGCCGGCGACATCCCACGCCGTGACGAGCCGCTGCCACGGTTCATCGATGACGCCGCCGCGGCGAAGCTGCTGCGCGCTGCCCGCGAGCATCCCGATCCGTTCACCCGCCTCGCGGTCGAGTTCCTCGCCCGCACCGGGCTGCGCAAAGGCGAGTTCCTCGATCTCACGACCGAATCGGTCGTGCAGATCGGCTCGGCCTACTGGCTACACGTCCCGCTCGGCAAGCTCCGCACAGACCGCTACATCCCGCTGCACCCACAGCTCAAAGGCATGCTCGATGAGTGGATCGCTCAGCGGCCCGCCGGGCTGCGCGAACCGTGGCTGTTCATGGAGCGCGGCCGACGGATCGGCAAGCAACGCGTCGGAGACGCAGTCACCAACGCCGCGCTCGCCGCCGGGATCGGACGCGTGACCCCGCACCAACTCCGACACACCCTCGCGACCCAGGCGATCAACCGCGGCATGTCACTCGAAGCGATCGCCGCCCTGCTCGGGCACAAGTCGATGCGGATGACGATGGTCTACGCCAAGATCGCCAACCGCACCGTCGCCGACGAATACTTCAGCGTGTCGGAGAAGGTCGAAGCGCTCTACGACACCCCCAAAGAACTCCCCGCGACCGCCGAGGGCGCCGAGATGCGCAAGCTCCGCGCAGAGATGCACCGACGAATGCTCGGCAACGGCTACTGCGCCCGCCCCGTCGGCCTGGACTGCCACTTCGAATCGATCTGCGAATCGTGCACCTACTTTCAGACCACGCACGAGTTCCGACCCACCCTCCAACGCCAACGCGACGACGCCGCCGACAAGGGCCAGATCGGGCGCCTGAAGATCTTTAACGGCCTGCTCGATCGCCTCGACGCACAAGCGTCATGACCCGGCTCACGGCAAACCACAGCGACGCGCTTGACAGGATCACCCGCATAATGCCCGAGCTGGCGCTGGATCACGATCAGCGAGATCCCCTCGCGGGACATCTCGACAGCGTGGGCGTGCCGGAGTTGGTGGTTGTGCCGACGTCGGCACAAGCATCAATATGCCGACCTCTGGGTTATGCCGACCACGCCTGGAGAGTTGCTGCACGAGGCGGATTTGGCGGTCGGAAAGGTCGGCGTAATTCGCGGCGTCACCGGGCGCCTCGGATGAACGGTGCCAGAGAGAATTCGAGCAGCCAGCGTCGACCGTTCTGCAGAGGCGCGACGCGCTGAGCACCCC
>DASYFZ010000668.1:0-2474 GCA_036000295.1 Solirubrobacteraceae bacterium | reverse complement strand
GACGTGATGCCCGGCGCACTGGCCGCGCTCGCAGCGTCGCAGCTGCCCACGCGATATCTGGCGGCGCTGCGGCGCTACCGCCCGGGGCCGGCCACGCTGAAAGTGGACTGGGCACTGGCCGGCGCGATTCCCTGGAGCGCGCCCGAGGCGAGGCACGCGGGCACCGTGCACGTGGGAGGCGGCGAGCAGCAAATGCTGCGGTCGACATCTCCGTCCGCCGAGCTACCGGAGCGGCCGTTCATGCTGCTCGGCCAGCAGTCGATCGCCGACGCGACCCGTGCACCCGTCGGGAGACACACCGCGTGGGCATACACGCGGGGACCGCAGACGGCCGATTGGCCCGTGCTGGCCGACCGCCATGTCGAGCGCATGGAGGCAGAGATCGAGCGCTTTGCCCCAGGCTTCAGGGACCTGATCCTGGCCCGACACGTGCTCACGCCGACCGATCTGGAGCGTCGCAATGCCAACCTGATCGGCGGCGACGTCGGCGGCGGCAGCTACAGCCTCGATCAGGCGCTGCTGCGACCGGTGGCGCGCCTGCACCCCTACCGCACGCCCGTGCAAGGTTTGTACATCGCGAGTGCCGCCACGTTCCCAGGCGGGGCAGTGCACGGCGTGCCGGGACACGCGGCGGCTCGTCTGGCGCTGGCGGCCGGGCATTAAAAAGCCCTGGCGGTGGCTCTGGGAACCACCGCCAGGGCGGAGGGAGGAGAGAGCGCGCGGTGGTCACGCCTGACGACAACGACGACCTATGGGGCCCGCGCGTTAGAGGCGAAAATACCCACTGCGTCGTCGCGTAAACAGCGGCGTTCACTGCGAACATATTTTGCGAGAACTAGCGATAGCTTTCGCCCAGAAAAACTGTGCATCGGCGGGCGATTTCGGTGCTCCGCGAGCGGGTAGGAGAGCGATCCATGGCAGTCGCCGTGCTCGATATCGACGGGACGCTCGTCGACACCAACTACCAGCACGCGGTCGCCTGGTACCGCGCGTTTCGCGAGCACGGCATCGTGCTGCCGGTATGGCGAATCCACCGTCACATCGGGATGGGCGGCGATCAGCTCGTGGCCGCTCTGACCGACGACAAGACCGAGCAGGAGCGGGGCGACGAGATCCGCGACACCGAGACCAAGCGCTACTTCGAGCTGATCGACGAGGTCGAGACGATGGATGGATCGCGCGAGCTGATCGAACACCTCAAGCAGCGCGGGCACACGGTGGTACTGGCGAGCTCGGCCAAGGAGGCCGAGGTCGACCACTATCTCGACCTGCTCGATGCTCGCGAGCTCGCCGATGGCTGGACGACGTCGGCCGACGTCGAGGCGACCAAGCCCGCGCCCGACCTGGTCACCGCGGCACTCGATCGCGCGGGAGGCTCGAGCGACGATGCGGTGATGATCGGCGACACCCCGTGGGATGTGAAGGCGGCCGGCGGCGCGGGGGTGCAGACGCTCGCGGTCCTCACCGGCGGCTTCTCGGTGCATGAACTGCGCGAAGCCGGCGCGCTCGATGTGTTCGAGTCGGTCCGCGAGCTGTGCGAGCGACTGGACCGAACGCCGCTGGCGTGAGCGCCTCACTCAAGTGAGGGCAAGCAAGCACACCGCCCCGAGCACGCTTGCCCCGGCGGTCCACCAGGCGATGTAGTCGCCGATCTCGCCGGAGTGCAGGTGGCGCAGCTTGCGCAATGCCGTGCGCGTCGGCACGCGGACGCGCTGTGGCAGCGAGTTGAGCAGCGGACGCCCGAACAGGCCCACCGCCGCGACGCCGACCGCGGCCACGATCGACAGCACCGCGTACAACAGCTCAAGCGGCTCGACGTGACTGATCTCGACCGACGGCCATTTGACGTGAGCGCCGCCGAGCACCCATTTGGCGTATGCGGCGTGATCGGTGAACCGGGCGGCGGCGCGCTGCACGCCGCTGAACGCTCCCGGAATGAACACGACCAGTGCGGCCGCGACCAGCAGCACGGCCGGCACCACCATCATCGTCGTCGGCGTGTGATCGCGGACGTCGCGCGTTTCGTCGACGCGTTCGTGGGCGGCTCGCGTCTGGCTGGGGTCCGGGCCTTCGGCGGGCCCCCACCCCATGAACACCCGGCCGGCAATCCGCAGCACCGCGCCGCCGGTCGCGGCCGCAACGACGACGAACAGGGCGATCAGCCACCCGTAGCCCGCCTTGGTCGACGCGGATTCGATCAGCGACTTGCCGGCGAAGGCGGTGAACGGCGGTATCGCCGCCAGCAACACGGCTCCCGCGACGACGAGCACTCCGAGGGACGGCAGCTTGCGCCCCTTGCCGTGAAGGTCGAACTCGTCGACCGTGCCGAACCGGTGCAGCAGCACCCCCATGCACATGAACAGGGCGCCCTTGGTGAGGCCATGGGCGACGATGTACACAGCCGCCCCGGCGATCGCCTTTGCACCGAGCATCGCCACGCCGCACACGAACAGCCCGACGTGGCTGATCGTCGA
>DASYFZ010000648.1:0-1762 GCA_036000295.1 Solirubrobacteraceae bacterium | reverse complement strand
GGACCGCGGTTGGGACAGGCGGATTCACGCGATTCCGCCCGCCCCACGCCCATAGCGCGCAGCAGCTCCTCGAGCATGCTCGCGTGACGATGGCCATGTCGGGGCGTATAGATAGGGACTCTGTCAGCCGATCGAAGGGGGTCTGTTGTGCATGTGCGAACTGCGGCTGTGGTAGGTCTGATCTCGCTGAGCTTCGCGCCTGCGGCGCTTGCGGACACGTCGACGCCTGGGACGCTGACCGTGGATGGCCAGGGGTCGGTGATGATCACCCCGGATGTGGCGTCGCTCTCGCTGTCGGTGACGCGCTTTGCGGCGACGTCGGCACCGGCGCTGTCGGCCGCGAACCGGGGCGTCAACGCGATCGTCCACGCCGTGCGTGGCGTGGGTGTGCCCGCGTCCGGGATCCAGACCGAATCGGTCAACACGACCTGCGGCAGGATCCGCGTGGGGCCGCAGGGACATAAGCACCTGATCAGGCGCTGCACCGCCAGCGAGTCGTTGTCGATCACCTCGACAGCGGCGATCGTCGGCCGTGTGATCGACGCGGCCACCCATGCCGGCGCGACCACGATCAACGGCCCGGACTTTGCGTTTGCGAACCCATCGGCCGGCGAGATTGCGGCTGAGAAAGCGGCGATCACGGACGCCCGAGACCAGGCGAATGCCGCCGCCGCGCAACTCGGCGACACGGTCACCGGGGTGCAATCGATCAGCCTCAACCCGCAGTCAGGTGTCGTGGCGTCCGGCGCAGCCCAGGGGGCGCCGAACGCCACGGGAGCACCGTCGACACCGACGACCGTCCACCCGGGCGCCCAGGAGGTCGACGCGACGGTCGCGGTTGTGTTCACGATCGCCCCCGTCACCCCAGCACAATGATTCCTTTCACGCGATAGGGAGCGCGGACCGCTACTCCGATGCCGTGCGTTTCTGCCTATATAGGCAAACGCCAGGATTCATCGACCGTCCGTTTATGAGACACGGGATGCCTGGTCCGCAAGGCTCCGACGACGGGTGCGGGCGTGTCGCACAACTCTGTCTCAATTCTCAGTGTCTCGTTGCGTCCGCATCCGAGACTTCTGAGAGGATCGGCTGCGTGAGCAGTGTGTTTGGGACGCGCGACCTGATCGAGTTACGCGCGCGTGTTGACTTACGAGCAGAATCTCGACCTGCAGGTCGACGCGCTCGAAGCGGCCGGTTGTAAGCGAACGTTCCGCGACGTTGGTTCGGGATCGTTGAAGCATCGGCCTCAGCTGGATGCCTGCTTTGACTATCTGCGGACTGGGGACACGCTGGTGGTCTGGCGCCTGGACCGGCTCGGCAGAGGTCTGAAGCACTTGATCGAGTCGATCGACGAGCTCCATGCGCGCGAGGTCGGCTTCCGATCTTTCACAGAGGCGATCGACACTACGACACCGGCGGGTCGTCTCCAGTTCCACATCTTCGGGGCGCTGGCGGAGTTCGAGCGCGAGACAATCCGGGAGCGCACGCGCGCCGGTCTGGGCGCTGCGCGAGCTCGCGGTCGACTTGGCGGCCGCCCGGCGTCGCTGAGTCCTGAGAAGCTGGCGGCCGCGAAGGCGATGCGGGCGCACCAGCATCCGATGCGTGACATCGCCGCAGCACTGGGCGTCAGCCGAGCGACGCTATATCGCCATCAGGCGGCCACCGATGGCTCAACCCACCTCGGCGGTGGCCCTGAGGCGGTGGCCAAGGTCAGCCGCGACTGACCCCGCGCTCCGGGACGACGGGCGACGGGGGCCGCCGC
>DASYFZ010000642.1:0-1951 GCA_036000295.1 Solirubrobacteraceae bacterium | reverse complement strand
CGGGACGCCCGCTTCGATGATCTTGCGTACGTCGGCGGCGAGGTTGTCGATCTCGCTGTCGGTGGGTGGATCGCTGTGAAGGTGGCGTTCGGTCTGTCGCACGACGCCGGCCTGGTTGGAGACGTGGAAGCCAGCGTGGCGGCCGGTGCCGATCACGAACTCAGTCGAGCCGCCACCGATGTCGATGACGAGCACGGTGGTGTCGTCTTTCGGGTCGCGCTCGCTGGTCGCTCCGAGGAACGTCAGGTTTGCTTCCTGGTCGCCGGTGAGCACGTGCGGCTCGAGGCCGTAACGGTTCTTGACCGTGTCGGCGAACTGCTGGCCGTTGGCGGCGTCGCGGACGGCGCTCGTCAGGACCGCCTTGGCCGTGTCGGCGTGGTGCTTGTCGATCAGCTTGCGGTACTCGTCGAGCGTGTCGTAGACGCGCTGCATCGCGTCGTCGCGCAGCCGTCCGTCGGAGTCGACTCCGGCGCCGAGACGGGTGACGGTGCTGCGGCGCTCGGGCTCGTCGACGACCTTGCCGTCTTCGATCGCGGCGATCAGCAGCCGCGTCGAGTTGGTTCCGATGTCGACGATCGCCGCGCGCTTCATGTGGGCGGAGGTTATCCGCCCGCGACTACCGGCTCGCGCTCCTCGGCGTGGACCCGTTCGGGCTGCGGCACGGCGGCTTCGTTTGTCCGGCTCAGCCGAACCTTCGGCATCCCGAACAGCGCCACGGCGGCGCCGGCCGCGGCGATCAGCGCGGAGACCAGGAAAGCGAACTGGAAACCGTTGGTGAGCGCCTGATGGAGCGCCGGCACGCTGTTGCCGAGGTGGCGAAGGTCGTGGGTCGTCTTCGACGTGGCCAACGCGGCCAGAACCGCGAGGCCGAGCGCGCCCCCGAACAGCCGGGAGGTGTTGACGACCCCTGATGCGAGTCCCGCTTCACGGGACGGCACGCCCGCGACGGCCGCAATCGTCACCGGCACGAAAGAGCATCCGAGCCCGATCGCCGCCAGCAGGGAGGGGACGAGCACGTCGCCGAGGTAGGTGCCGTGCGCGCTCAGGCCGGTGAACAGCAGCAGTCCCACCGCTTCCACGGTCATCCCGAACACGAGCATCGGCTTGGGGCCGACTCGGTTGACCACGCGCGAAGCGATCGTCGAGCAGACGACGATCGACAGGGTCATCGGCAGGAACGCCAGGCCGGCGCGCAGCGGCGAGTAGCCGCGAACCTGCTGCAGGTACAGCGACAGGAAGAACCACATCGCGAACACTGCCGCGCCGAGCAGGAAGACGACGACGTTGGCGGCGGTGAGCGTGCGCGAGGAGAAGATCCGAAGTGGCATCAGCGGCTGCTTGGCAAACCGTCCCTCGATCAGGAGGAACGTGGCCAGCAGCGCGACACCGAACGCCATCAGGCCGAGCGCCTCGGGCGAGCCCCAGCCCTTGACGTCGGTGCGGACGATGCCAAGCACGAGGATCGACAGTCCGAGCGTCGCGGTCACGGCGCCCGCGAGGTCGAAGCTGCGAGCCCGCTCGGGGTTGCGCCCCTCGGCGATGTAGTGCTGCGCGGCTACCGCGGCGAGGATGCCAATCGGAACGTTGATGAACAGGATCCAGCGCCAGCTCAGAAGATCGGTGAGGATGCCGCCGAGCAGCACCCCGGCGGCACCGCCGGCGCCGCCCATCGCGCCCCAGATTCCCAGGGCGCGGTTGCGTGCCTTGCCTTCGGCGAACGCCGTCGTGAGGATCGTCAGCGACGCAGGCGCGATCACCGCGCCGCCGAGGCCCTGAACGGCGCGAGCACCGATCAGCACGGTCTGCGAGTTGGCCAGCCCGCCGATCAGCGATGCGACGGCGAACAGCACGAGTCCGGAGACGAACACGATCCGGCGTCCCAGCAGGTCCGCGGCGCGGCCGCCGAGCAGCAGGAAGCCGGCGAACGTCACCGTGTAGGCGTTGACGACCC
>DASYFZ010000628.1:0-5378 GCA_036000295.1 Solirubrobacteraceae bacterium | reverse complement strand
CAAGTACCGCGAGATCCGCGACGCCGAGCTCGATCACAGCACCGGCAAGCTTTCGGATGCCGACTTTGAGGCGCTCGACCGGACGCTGCGCGCCGAGGCGGTCGAGATCCTGCACGCCCTGGATCGCGCGCGAAACGAGTAAGCGCTAGCGCCGCTACCATCCGGACCGATGGCAACTGTCCTCGGCGTTGTTCAGGTATTCATCTGCGTCGTCCTGATCTTCCTGATCCTGATGCACTCGGGTAAGGATGCGGGGCTGTCGGGCGCCTTTGGCGTCGGCACCGGCGCCGGACCGTTCGGCGGCGGCTCGCTCGTCGAGCGCAACCTGAACCGCTGGACGATCGGCTTCGCGATCGCGTTCGCGGTCAACACGATCATCCTGATCAAGATCACTTAGCGACGGCGGGGCCACGCGTGCGCCGACGCCTGCGCGGCGGGAAAACGACCCATTCGGTCCGCTTGGCCGCGCGCTTGGGTCAAAAGCATCGCTGAACGGGGAAAACGACCCAGCTAGGTCTCGACCGGCGCCGCGCGGGTCGTTTTCGTTCCGGGGTCGGGGCTGATCTTGCGCGAGCGAGCGCGCACCCCAGACCGCGCGAACAGCGGCCGCACCGCCGGCGGCAGGCGCCCGTCGGTCGACAGCCACGAGCCGGCGAGGATCAGCAGCAGGCCGGCGACTGCTCCGGTGCCGGGACGCTCGCCGAGGACCGCGACCCCCAGCGCCAGCGCCACGACCGGGTTGATGTAGGTGATCACCGTCGCGCGGCTGGTGCCGGCTTCGCTGATCAGCACGATGAAGATCACGAACGCCACGGCCGTGCACACGAGCCCGAGGAACACGACGGCGCCGATCGCACCGATCGTCGGCGCGGAGTGGGGGCGGTCGGCGATCGCCGGCGCCAACAGGATCAGCGATGAGATCGCCAGGCTCGCGCCCATCGTCGCGCGTGGGTCGCGGTCGCTGAGGCGATGCTTTACAACCATCGGGCCGATCGCATAACCGACGGTCGCGAGCAGGATCGCGCCGGCGCCGACCAGCTCCTTGACGTTGCCGGACACGTCGATGCCGAGCAGCACGACGACGCCGCCAAACCCGACCACCAGGCCCACCGCCCGGGCGGGCGTGGGCCGCTCGCTCTCGTCGAAGCGGATCGCGAGCACGGCGCCCACGAGCGGGACCGCCGCGACGATGATCGCGGCAAGCGACGAGGCCACGTGCACCTCGCCGGCGGCGATCAGCGGGAACGGAATCGACATCTCGACGACCGCAAGCGCGACGAGCCAGCGCCACGCGCCTCGAAGCGTCGGCAGCGTGCCCGCGCGCCAGGCGAGCGCCAACAGCACCACCGCGGCGAGCGTGACGCGGCCCCACGCCAGCGCGAGCGGCGGGACGCCGCCATCGACGGCGATCTTGATGAACAGGTATGAGGCGCCCCAGATGATTGACATCGCGGCGAATGCGATCCACGCACGGCGGCTCATGGCGCCACCTTACGGCAGAGCTAAAAGCTCTGGTCGCTGAGACCGTCGACGAGCCGCAAAAGGTCCAGCGGGCTGAACGGCTTGGTCAGGAACAGGTCGGCACCGGCCTCCTCGGCGTCGCCCTGCACCGTGTCGCTCTGCGCGGCCGTGAGCATCACGATGGTGGCGTTTCCGGTCGTCTCGTCGGCACGGAGCCTGCGGCACGCCTCGATGCCGTCGAGCTCGGGCATGTCCACGTCGAGGAACACGATCGCGGGCCGCTCACGGCGGGCCACCTCGATCGCCTGCATGCCGTCGGCAGCCTCATGCAGGTCGAAGTCGGTGACGTCCTCGAGCGTCGTGGCGATCAGCTTGCGGATGAACTGATCGTCGTCGACGATCAGCACCCCGCGGCTCATCCGCGGACTCCTCGAAGCGCCCGGTCGCTCATCTGAGCTCGCGGCGGATGCGCTCGAAGACTTCGTCGTCGATCGTCTTGAACGCGTCGATCACGCGCGGATCGAAATGCGTTCCCGAGTCGGTGACGATCATCTCGCGCGCTACCGACATCGGCGACGCCGACCGGTAGGGACGGTCGCTGGTCAGTGCATCGAGGACGTCGGCGACGGCGAATACGCGCGCCGACAGTGGGATCTCGTCACCGAGGAGGCCGTCCGGATAGCCGGTGCCGTCCCAGCGCTCGTGGTGGTGGCGGACGATCTTCGCCGATTGGCGCAGGAACTCGATGTGCCGCACGATCTCGGCACCCACGACCGGGTGCTCGATGATCAGCGCACGCTCGTCGGCGTTGAGCCGGCTCGGCTTGTAGAGGATCGAGTCGGGAATCGCGAGCTTGCCGATGTCGTGCAGCAAGAAACCGAACTCGAGGTCTGGCTGCTCGGACACCGGCGGCCCGTAGGCTCTGGCGATCTCCAGGCCGTAGGCGGTGACGCGCTCGGCGTGCTTGCGCGTGTAGGCGTCGCGCGCCTCGACCGCGTTCGACAGCGCCCGGACGGTGGCCATGTACGACCGTCGCAGCTCCTGGGCGCGGGCGCGCTCCTGCTTGAACGTCTCGCGCAGGTCCGTCGCGTAGCGCTCCAGCTGCCGTTCCTTTTCAGCAGCCTCACGCTCTCGGCGAGCGAGCTCCCTGCGAAGTCGTTCGAGTTCCTGGATCAACCCGACGTCGCTCTGCACAACCATTTTGCCCGTGAGGCTACCCTTCCCTCTCGCCTTTGAGCGCAGCAAGCACTGCCCCAGCGGCCTCTTCGGCCGGGACGACCTCCATGCCAAGCCTGTTCACTCCCGGCGGAGTGGGCGTCTCTGAGTCGGAAAACAGTATCACCACCCTGCGTACCCGCCGGCCCCGAAGATCCAAGGCTTGCAGGACCGCTTGCGGGTTTCGCACGCCCACGTCGACGAGCGCGACCTCGAAGCGCCGCTCCTCGCAAACCCGGGCCGCGGCGGCTCCGGTGAGCTCCCACTGGTGCTCGATGCCGAGATCGTCAAGCGCCGGCTCCACCAGCGATTGCAGCTCCGGACGGCCGACGACGAGCACGCGGGAGCGCCCCGCGCGCACCGCCGCGCCGAGCACGTTGCGCAGCTCGTCGGCATCGATCGGCTTGGTCACCGCCCACTCGCCGGCGAGCTCCTGCTGGCCCGAGAACACCGACACGAACACGATCGGCGTGTTGCGCAGCGCGGGGTCCTCGCGGATCTGCTGCAGGACCTGGAAGCCGTCCATCCCCGGCATCAGGATGTCGAGCGTCACCGCGTCGAAGTTGTCGAGGCGCAGGAGCTCGATCGCCTCGACGCCGCCATGGGCGATCGTGACGCGCACATCGAGCGGCGCCAGCTGCCCGGCGATCAGCTCGGCGATCTCGGGCTCGTCGTCGACGACGAGCACGTTGCGGCCGCGGATCGCATCGAGCGACGCGGCGATCTCGATGCCGGTGACCGCCGCCGGTAGCCGCACCCGGAACGTGCTGCCGCGGCCCGGCGCGCTCTCGACGCCCACCTGCCCCTGGTGCAGCTCGACCAGGGACTTGACGATCGACAGGCCCAGGCCGGTCCCCGGTGTGGAGCCCTTGCGCCCGCGGTAGAACCGGTCGAACACGCGCGAGGCCTCCTCGAGCGTCATGCCGACGCCAGAGTCCTCGACCACGATCTGCACCCACGCGCGGTCGGGCTCGATCCCGACATGGATCCGCCCGCCCTCCTGCGTGTACAGGTGGGCGTTGGTGAGGAGGTTCGCGACGATCTGGCGGACCCGCGCCGGATCGGCGAGCGCCAAGGGCAGGTTGGGGGCGACGTAGACCCCGAGCGTCTGGTGCTTGTCGGCGATCCGCGGTCCCATCAGCTCGACGACCTCCTTGACGGCCTCGCCGACGTCGATCGGGCGGCGGTTGATCTCGACGTGATCGGCCTCGATGCGCGCCACGTCGAGCAGGTCGTTGACGAGGTCGACGAGCCGGTCGGTCGACTTGAGGATGATCTCGACGAACTCGCGCTGGCGCTCGGTCATGGTGTCCGACGAGCGCTCCAGCAACTCGACAAAGCCCTTGATCGACGTCAGCGGACTGCGCAGCTCGTGCGAGGCCGTCGCGACGAACTCGCTCTTGGCTCGCTCGAGCCGGGCGCGCTCGCTGATGTCGCGGACCGTCCACACGACGCCGTCGGACTCGCTGCCCAGTCGGGCCGCGGTCACCGCCAGGGCCCGGTCGTTGTGCTCGATCACGGTCTCTCCGCGCAGTGCGTCGTCGACGGGAGGGAGGGGGCTGTCGTCGTCGTCGACGTCGTCGCCGACCGCCAGCTCAGGCAGGAGCTCGCCGGCGCGCGGGTTGACGGTGGCGATTTTCGCCGAGCCCGGCTCGGTGACGATCAGCGCGTCGCCGAGGCTGGCGACGGTCACCGCGAGCCGTCGCCGCTCTCCCTCGAGCTGCTGGTAGGCGGCCACCAATTCGTCGGCCATCGCGTTGAATGCCCTAGCGAGCTCCTGGAGCTCCCGCGGACCCGCGGGCTTCACGCGCGGCCCGAGGCGACCCGATACCAGGCCTCTCGTCGCCTGTACCAGGTCCTCGAGCGGCGCCTGCATCCCTCGCACGAGTCCGGCAACGAGGGCCAGCGCGCCGACGATCGCGAGCACGCCGGCAATTGCCACGAGCAGCAGCGCCCGTCGCGACGACGACCTTGCATCGGCACGGGCTGTCGCCTGGCGGGCCAGTTGGCGCGCCTGGAGCTGGTTGGCCAGCGAACGCGACTGCGCCAGAGGACCGGACGGCGCCGTCGCGAGCGAGAAGCGGCCCTGTGCGACAAGCTGCCGCGCCTGCGTCTCGGCTGCGATCTGAGCGTGCGCGAGTCGCATGCTGACCGGGTCGTCCGCCGCAAGCGACATGACATTCCGAGCGGCGGCGGCAAACGTGGCGGCAGCCTGGCTGCGGGCAGCGGCGGCCCCTGGGCCTCTGGCGTCGCGCAGGACCTCCTCCTCGGTCACTCCGGCGCTGGCGAGGTTCGCGGCAGCGGTCGCCAGCGACGCACTGTCGACGAGCTTGTCCTCGTAGTGCTGACGCGATGTGTAAAGGCTCGCCACGCCCACGGCCGCGACCACCGCCAAAGCCACGGTGAGGCCGACGAGCGCCAGGCGGAGCGAACGGGCAATCGATAGGCGCTGCATGAGATTTGCGCGTGCGAGTTGACCTGCTCCGGCGGCTGATCGTACCCCACGCACGACAGCGAGCCTATCGGCGAAAAATGCGTTGTATGCGGGTAGGATGCGCGCATGATCCTCGTGCGGGCGTGGATTAGGCAGGCGTTGGGCGCGTCAGGCGCTGCGGTAGCCGTTCCGGCGGCGATGCTCGGAGTGCTGGCGCTGCTGACGCTTTCGGGTGGGCTGGGACGGATCGGGAACATCGGCCAGGCGT
>DASYFZ010000549.1:0-3431 GCA_036000295.1 Solirubrobacteraceae bacterium | reverse complement strand
AGAGTCGTCTAGAAGTTGTCAAGAGTCTGTCGAGAGTCTGTACACTCATCGCATGAGTGCTCCTGACGCCGATCGCGGGCCCGTGCGGATCGGGGAGCTAAGCCGCCGCGTCGGGGTCACGCCCGAGGTCCTGCGCGCGTGGGAGCGCCGGTACGGGATCCTCTCGCCCACTCGCACCGACGGCGGATTCCGCCTCTACGGCGAGGACGACGAGCGGCGGATCCGTCGCATGCTCCAACACCTCGAGCAAGGCCTATCGGCGGCCGAGGCGGCTCGGCTCGCAGGAGCTGAGCCGCCAGCGCGACTTGCCGCCGCCGCCGGAACAGATGACGGAAGCGGGACACCGACGGCAGCTGCCCTCGGCGAGCAGCTGCGCCACGCGCTCGACGGATTCGACGACGCCGGCGCGCATGCCGTACTCGACCGGCTCCTCGGTTCCTACCCGCTCGAGAGCGTCCTGCAAGACGCGGTCCTTCCCTACCTCCACGAGCTCGGCGATCGCTGGGCGCGCGCTGAGGCATCGGTCGCACAGGAGCACTTCGCCAGCGCGCTGCTGCGCGGCCGTCTCCTCGCCCTGGCGCGCGGCTGGGGGCGCGGTCGCGGTCCCCACGCACTGCTCGCCTGCGTTCCCGGAGATCAACACGATCTCGGGTTGATCTGCTTCGGCCTCGCGCTCCGCGCGCACGGCTGGCGGATCACCTACCTCGGAGCCGACACCCCGCTGCCCACGCTGATCGACACCGCGGATCTGCTGCAGCCTGCGCTCGTCGTCGTCAGCGCCGCACTGCCCCAGCTGGCTCAAAGCGCGCTCGGCGGCCTACGCGAGCTCGCCTGCGTCGCCCCCCTCGCGCTCGCCGGCGGTGGAACCGATGCCAGCATCGCCGAGACCATCGGTGCTCGATGGCTCAACCAAGACCCCGTCGCAGCCGCCGCCAGCACCGCTGCGCCCGGGGCTGACGCGACCGCATGGATAACTGATTCGTGAGCCCACAGGTCGGCGCTCGTGCCAGCACACGACCTGATCTGGTCCTGACCTGCTCCTGCGTTGGCGCGGGCATCTTGCCCTCCGCGCCGCCCGGAACCAGCAGTCGCATCCCGCGGCATGTGCGTGGCTGCAACGCGTTCAACGGACCGCTTGGCAAACGAGCGTCAGACAGGATCGGCGGGACCGCCACCCCGGCCCGGGTGTCACCCCGCCGCGCGGAATGCGTCTGGGCGTTCGGGCGAGGCCTCTGCGAGCGCGCGAATCGCTAACTCGGCGTCGAGGTCGGCGCCGTAGACCAGTGTGCCTGGCTGTTGTCGCCAGGACTCGGCCAGCGGCCCGCCGTCGACCGGGTCAAAGCCAAGCTCGTCGACGAGGCCGAAGACGACCTGCTTGCCGGCGGCGTCGTCGCCGGCGACCGGGAGCGCGATGCGCCCAGCAGTGCCGCGCGGCAGCCCACCCTCGAGCAGGTGCTTCCAGAAGATCCCGTTGAACACCTTGAAGACGGGCGCCCCGAGCTGCTCCCCGACCCAGACGCTCTCCGGCGTGCCGGCTTCGATCGCGGCGATGAGGCCGTCGCGCTCGCGCGGGTAGTAGTTGTTGGTCTCGATGACCGGCGCGCCCGGCCTGGTCCCGGCGACGACGCCAGAAGCGAGATCGACGACGTTCTTCTGCGGGATGCTGAGGATGACGAGGTCAGCGTCGGTGGCGGCCTCGCGTGCCCAGACCGCGGTGGCGCCGGTCTCCGCGGCCAACTCGGCCAGGGTCTCCGGGGCGCGAGAGTTCGACACTCGGACGGCGTGACCGAGCGCTGCGAGGCGACGCGTCAGCGACCCGCCGATGTGTCCCGCTCCGATGATTCCGATGTCCATGATGCCTTCCGGTCTGCCGATAGGTGAAGCCGACCAATCCCAAGCTTGGGATCGGCATCCAAGCCCGCGGCACTCGCCGCCCGGATCGCATCCTAGCCCCGTTCAAGGAGCGTTTGGCCTGCCCCGCCAGAGGCAACGATCAGAGAGGGAAGGCTCGTCGTGAAAGGAGCACTCCTGCGAGCTGCGGCCTGACGCCGTGACGAACCAACCGATCGCGGGTCGCGACGGTCTCCGTAGCTCCGGGTGCGGCGAGTAACGTGCTGTCGAGACGCTACGCTGGGCGACTGTGACGGAGAGGGTGCAGGTGCTGAGGGGCGGACAGGCACTCGCATACGTCGTCGCCGAGGAGCACGAGGACGGATCGCTGCTGCTGGCGCCCGAGTCGGCCCCCAGCGACCAAGACAAGGTACCTGCGGAGGACGGCCGAGCTGACATCCCTGCTGTCGCCGGGGTTGCCCGGATCCTCCAGGTAAGCGACCTGACGGTCGCCTACGGGCCGAAGACGGCGGTTGACTCGATCAGTTTCGAGATCCGCCGGGGGGAGATCTTCGGACTGCTCGGGCCAAACGGTGCGGGCAAGACGAGCACGCTGAGCGCGATCGAAGGGCTGGTGAAGCCTCGCTCCGGGACGATCCTGCTCGACAGCATCGACAGCATGCGCCACCCCACCCAGGCCAGGGCCCGAATGGGCGTGCAGCTCCAGGCGACCAGCTTCCAATCCGAGCTGAAGATTACGCAGATCGTGCGGCTATACGCCGGGCTCTACGGGGTGCGGCTCTCCGACCAGCAGATCGCTGACGGCCTGCGCGTGATCGGACTCGAGGACGAAGCGCACAAGCCGTTCAAGCAGCTCTCGGGCGGACAGCAGCAACGCCTCTCCCTGTACATCGCGGTCGTTCACGATCCCGCGCTGCTGCTGCTCGACGAGCCAACCGCCGGTCTCGATCCGCAATCGCGCCGCCAGCTGTGGGGCCGGATCGAGAAGATCCGGCAGGGGGGCGGAAGCATCCTGCTGACGACCCATTCGATGGAGGAGGCCCAGGCGGTCTGCGACCGCGTCGCGATCATCGACAACGGCACGCTGCTGACGGTCGAGACCCCGCACGATCTGATCGAGAAGCACAAAAACGATCCCCGCGTCCGAGCGGTCGCCCGCGGCGAGGTGACGCTCGAGGATGTCTTCATCGGTCTCACTGGGAGCGAGATCCGTGACTAATTCAACAACCGCTGAGACACCACACGGCACGGTCGCCGGACCACCACTGCGGCTCGTGTTCAGCTCCTTACTGCGCGCGGACTTCCTCGTGTTCCTCAAGCACCGCCGGGCGCTCATCATCAGCATGGTGCTGCCCGTCTTCGTTCTCATAAGCACCAGCGGGAACAAGGCGACCGACAAATTCGGCGGGGCGGAGTTCGTGATCGGGTTGGCCATCTCTTACGGGCTACTGTCGACGGCGCTGATCGGCTACGCGCTCACGGTCGCGCGAGACCGAGAGAAGGGCGTGTTCCAGCGGCTGCGCGTCACACCGGCGCCCACCTGGACGATCATGACCAGCCGCCTGGCGATGCAGGCCGTC
>DASYFZ010000498.1:0-1596 GCA_036000295.1 Solirubrobacteraceae bacterium | reverse complement strand
CCCTCGTACGGACAGCCGAATGACGTCGAGATCACTCCCTCGCACCGCAGGCCCTCCGCGCGCGCCCGGGCGAACGTCCGCTCCAGGCCCGCGAGCGACTCGGCGATCGGACGCCCCACGTTCTTCTGGTTGTGGGTCTCGGACGCCGAGAGAAACCCGTTGATCTCGTCGAAGTGGTCGCGGTGCACGAGCGCGCGCTCGAGACCGCGCTCATTCGGGATCAGGACGCTGACCGACACCGAATCGGGCAGCGAAACCTCCGAAAGCACCTGCTCGGCATCCGCAAGCTGCGGGATCACGTCCGGCCGGACGAAGCTCGTCACCTCGAGCCGCTGCAGACCGGTCGCGCCGAGCAGCTCGATCAGGCGCACCTTGTCGGCGGTGGCGATGACCTCAGGCTCGTTCTGAAAGCCATCCCGCGGCCCGACCTCGCGAATCCGCACGCTGTCAGGAACGCCTGCCACCGATGATCCTGCGCTCGTGCGTGCCGACGCCGACCGTGCGCCCGTCGGCAGATAGGACCTCGACGGCGAAGCGCAGCTTGCGCCCGTCGACGATCTCCTCGAGCCGCGCCCGGCACACGCAGCTACCGCCCTCCAGTACGGCGGCGACGTGCTTGATGCAGACCTCGAAGCCGACGGTTGCGGCGCCGTCTTCTAGGTAAGGAGCCACCAGCCTGGTCGCGGTGTTCTCCATCACGCCGATCATCCCGGGCGTGGACAGGACGGCCTTCGGCAGCGAGCCGTCGACGTCGGTCAGCAGAAGGCCCTCGGCCTTGAACTCGTGGGTGCCTTCGAGGCCCACTTCCAGAGATGCGCTCATTGCTTTGACCCTACAACGCCTACACTGCCGCCCGGTGCCCGCCCCTGTCTGCATCATCGGAGGTACGGGTGCGCTCGGGTTCGGGCTGGGGCTCAGGCTCGGTCGCGCCGGCGTGCCGATCGTGATCGGCTCACGCGACGCGGCGCGCGCGCAGGAGGCGGCAAAGCACGCCTCCGAGCAGGTCCCGGATGCCTCATTCACCGGACTCCACAACGAGGAGGCCGCACAAGAGGCCGAGACGGTGATCATCAGCGTCCCGTTCCGCAACCAGTCCGAGACGATGACGCACTTGAAGAGCGTCCTGAAGCCCGAGCAGCTGCTGATCGACGCCACCGTGCCGCTCGCTGCGGCGGTGAGCGGCAAGGCCACCCGGACGCTCGGCGTGTGGCAGGGATCGGCGGCCCAGGCCGCGCAGGAGATGGCGCCCGAGGGCGTCCGGGTCGTCGCCGCGTTTCACACCGTGAGCGCGGCACTGCTACGCGATCTCGAGCACGAGCTCGACGAGGACGTGCTGATCTGCGGCGACCGGCGCGAGGACAAGGCAAAGGTCGCAGAGCTGGTCGACCTGATCCCCGGGTTGCGGGCCGTCGACTGCGGTCCGCTCGAGATGGCCAGGATCGTTGAGCAGCTGACGCCGCTGATCATCTCGATCAACGTGCGCAACAAGGTTCGGGCCGGGATCAAGATCACCGGCCTGTGACGGATCGGGTCGTCGTCCTGGCAGGCGGAACCGGTGGCGCCAAGCTTGCCCGCGGCATGCTCGACGTCGTCGGT
>DASYFZ010000481.1:0-5051 GCA_036000295.1 Solirubrobacteraceae bacterium | reverse complement strand
CCGTCGACGTCGGCGTCGGTCAGCAGCACGACCTTGTGGTAGCGCGCCTTGGTGATGTCGAACTCGTCACGCACGCCGGTGCCGATCGCAGTGATCAGCGCCTGGATCTCGGTGTTGGCGAGCACCTTGTCGATCCGGCTCTTCTCGACGTTGAGGATCTTGCCCCGCAGCGGCAGGATCGCCTGCGTGCTTCGGTCGCGAGCGCTGACGGCCGAGCCGCCGGCGGAGTCTCCCTCGACGACGAACAGCTCGGCCAGTGACGGGTCCTTGACGGAGCAGTCGGCGAGCTTGCCGGGGAGCGTCGAGTTCTCGAGTGCCGACTTGCGCCGGGTCAGGTCGCGCGCCTTTCGCGCGGCGGCACGCGCCTGCGCGGCCGACACCGCCTTGCGAATCACGGCGCGCGAGTCCTGCGGGTTCTCCTCGAGGAACTCCATCAGGCGCGCGTTGACGATCGAGTGCACGAACCCCTGCATGCCCGGGTTTCCGAGCTTGGTCTTGGTCTGGCCCTCGAACTGCGGGTCGGTGAGCTTGGCCGAGATGACCGCGGTCAGGCCCTCGCGAACGTCCTCGCCGGAGAGGTTCTCGTCCTTCTCCTTGAGCTCGCCCTTGTCGCGCGCGTACTTGTTGAGCGCGCTGGTCAGCGCCGACCGGAAGCCGGACAGGTGAGAGCCGCCCTCGATCGTGTTGATGTTGTTGGCGAACGAGAACACCGACTCCTGGTAGGAGGAGTTCCACTGCATCGCCACCTCGACGGCGCCCTCGTCGCTCTCGCCCGAGAACGAGATGATCTTCTTGTGGATCGGCTCCTTGTTGCGATTCAGGTACGCGACGAAGTCGACGATGCCGCCGTCGTACTGGAACTCGGCCCGGTGTCCAGTGCCGCGCTCGTCGATCAGCGTGATCTTCAGCCCGCGCGTCAGGAAGGCGGTGTCGCGCATGCGCTCTTCGAGCGTCGTGAAGTCGAGCTCGAGCGACTCGAAGATGTCGGCGTCGGGGAGGTAGCTGATCGTCGTCCCGGTCTCCTTGGTCGCCTCGCCCCGCTTGAGGTCGCCCAGCGGCTTGCCGCGCTCGTAGGACTGGGTCCAGACGTAGCCGTCGCGCCGGATCTCGACGTCGAGGCGCTCGGAGAGCGCGTTGACGACCGACACGCCGACGCCGTGCAGGCCGCCGGAGACCTTGTAGCCGCCGCCCTCGCCGAACTTACCGCCGGCGTGCAGCACGGTCAGCACGACCTCCACGGCCGGCCGGCCCTCCTTCTCCATGACCGCGACGGGGATCCCCCGGCCGTTGTCGACGACGGTGACCGAGTTGTCGGGATGAATCGTGACCGCGACGGCGTCGCAGTAGCCAGCCAGCGCCTCGTCGACGGAGTTGTCTACGACCTCGTAGACGAGGTGGTGAAGGCCTCGCAAGCCGGTCGAGCCGATGTACATGCCCGGCCGTCGGCGAACCGCCTCAAGGCCCTCCAAGACGGTGATGTCCTGGGCGTCATAACTTGAGTTCTGCGGGCGCCGTGCGGCGCCGTCGTCATTTGCCAACGGTCCTCCGATTACATCGAGACGCCCCGGTTCCGCGCGATGTACGGCGCGCCGGGGCGTCGGAATCTGGTGTACAGAATATTAGCACAAACCCGGTCGGAAACCCGTCACAGCGCGTCGCAATTTGCCTGCAAAATGGCGCAAAATGCTGTGGCCCGTTAGCTTTGTCACACACGCTAGCGGTGGGGGCGGCGGTAGGGCTGATGGGGGCTCGTGAAAACCCCGCCTGAGCGGCCCGCTCGACGAACGTCAACGGCCCAGTGAAGGAGGGGATGGAGGGGTTGCTCGAGACGCTCGGCGCGGCGAGTCCCGGCCGTCGGTCTGGAGGGGGTGCATAACACGACAACCGCGACGAATCTGGCGAAGCTTGTCGAGTTAAGCACCGTATAGGGGGCTTAACACGGCACGCCTCGGATCCTGGCGGTCGATTGTCGTGTTATGCACCCTCGTCGGGGCCCGGCGCACGCGATTAGGCGCCATTTGCAGGGCGATCCGCTCCCGGAGGACCGCGAATGGCTCCATCCCTCCCCTCAATGGGCCGTTTTGTCGGGAATGCGCAAGCCATCGGGGGAAATTCGTCCGACCCGCTTCACCTTTACCGAAACCTGCCGATCCTTACATCGGAACGCCCACGCGCTGAGCGCTGGGCGCATCGCGATGACAGCCGAGCACATCAACGAAGCGGAGACCCCCGACCCCGGGCGTTGGCAGGCGCTGCGGAGGTTGCGCAAGCCCCATCCCGTGTGGTGGCTGAACCTCGCCGTGATGGCGGCGGCCGTCGCGCTGTACATCGGCCCCGTCCACAACCTGCCGCCACTCGACAGACCGCACATCCCGTGGTGGCTCGTGGCGATCGCGTTCGCCATCGCCGAGCGCGGGGTCGTGCACCTGCATTTCCGCCGCGGTGCGCACTCGTTCTCGCTCGCGGACATCCCGCTGGTGTTCGCGCTGATCTTCACCAGCGCCCACGGCGTCGTGCTCGGCTGCCTGGTCGGCAGCACCTCGATGCTGCTGCTCGACCGCCGGCTGCCGCCGATCAAGCTGGCGTTCAACGTCGCCCAACTCGCGCTCGCGACGCTGGTCACGCTGATCGTGGTCCACGCGATCGCTCCGGCCGGCCAGATCGGTCCGCTCACCTGGTTCGCGGCGCTGATCGCGATGCAGGTCGGCGGCTTCCTCACTGTGCTGCTGATCGCGTGTGCGATCTCGCTGTCTGAGGGCATGGTCGGTATCCACACGATCGGGCGGATGCTGTTCATGGACCTGCTCGTGACGATGAGCAACTCGAGCCTCGGACTCTGCGCCGCCGTGCTTGTGGCAACCAACGCCGAGGCGCTGCCGTTGCTCGTGATCCCCGGCGCGACCCTGTTTGTCGCCTACCGCGCGTACCTCGCCGAGCGCGAGCGCCATAAGCGCCTCGAGTTCCTCTACGAGGCCAATCGCACGCTCGCACGCTCGCGCGAGGTCGCCCACGCGCTGGAGGGACTGCTCGCGCGCTCGCTGGAGGCGTTCCGCGCCGAGCTCGCGGAGATCATCCTGTTCGGCGTTGACGACAACCCGTCGATCCGGACGCTGCTCGGCCCGGGCGCGTACCGCGAGCTGATGGAGCCGATCGACGACGACGTGGCCGAAGAAATGCGCGCGCTCGTCGAAGAGCGCGGCGCGCGCGCGACCAAGCTCAACCCGCCGTTTCGCACCGAGCGCCTGCAGCGCTACCTGGAGGGTCGCGGCGTGACTCACGCGATCGTCGCGCCGCTGCCCGGCGAGGAGCGCGTGATCGGCACGATCATGCTCGCCAACCGTTTCGGCGTGGTGCGCTCGTTCGACGACGACGACCTGCGACTGCTCGACACGCTGGCCTCCAACGCCAGCGTCGCGCTTCAGTACGACCGCCTCGAGCAGGCGGTGATGCAGCTGAGCGTGCTGCAGGAGCAGCTTCACCACCAGGCCTACCACGATCCGCTCACCAGCCTCGCCAACCGAGTGCTGTTCGCGGAGAAGGTCAAGCAGGCGATCGCCGCCGGGAACAGCGAGGTCGCCGTGCTGTTCATCGATCTCGACGACTTCAAGACGGTCAACGACAGCCTTGGCCACTCGGCCGGCGACGAGCTGCTGGTAGCCGTCGCGCTTCGCCTGCGCGGCTGTCTGCGGCCGGAGGATCTCGTGGCGCGGCTTGGCGGCGACGAGTTCGCGGTGATGGTTCAGGACGGCGACGCCGAGACGGCCGGCACCGGCGTTGCGCGCCGCATCATGGACGCTTTCACTCACCCGGTCGTGGTCGGGCCCGACAGCGTCGCGGTTCACGCGAGCGTCGGCATCGCCACCAACCACCGGCGCACGGTCGCAGCCGAGGATCTGATTCGCGACGCCGACGTCGCGATGTACAAGGCCAAGACCTCGGGCAAGGGCAGCTGGGAGATGTTCAACGTCAGCATGGGCACCGAGGTGCTCGAGCGCCACGGCCTCAAGGAGGAGTTGCGCCTGGCGATCGAGCGCGATGAGCTGACGCTGTACTTCCAGCCGATCGTGTCGCTCGACACGGGCCGGCTCGTCGCCACCGAGGCGCTGGTGCGCTGGGAGCATCCGCGCCGTGGGCTGGTTGGACCCTCGGAGTTTGTGCCGCTCGCCGAGGAGACCGGCTTGATCCTGTCGCTCGGCCAGTACGTACTCGAGGAGGCCTGCCGGCACGCGTGCAGGTGGAAGCCCGACGCCGAAGCCGACGACGGTCATCAGCCGGCCGTGCACGTCAACCTGTCAGCCGTTGAGCTACGCGATCCGACGCTCGTCGACCGGGTGCGTCACACGCTGGACACCACCGGCGTCGATGCCCGAAGGCTCGTCTTCGAGGTGACGGAGACTCTGTTACTCGAGGACTCCGAGCGGGTCACTGCAACTCTCAGCCAGCTGCGCGAGCTCGGGGTCAGGTTCGCGCTCGATGACTTCGGGACCGGATATTCGTCGCTCAGCTACCTGCACACACTGCCGCTGGACATCCTCAAGATCGCCAAGTCGTTCGTCGACGGCCTCGGCCGCGGCGGTCGCGAGGCGTCGTTCGTGCGGATGATCATCGAGCTCGCGCGAACGCTCGGACTGTCGGTGATCGCCGAGGGGATCGAGACGGCCGAGCAGGCCAGCGCCTTGGCCGCGCTGGAGTGCGAGTACGGCCAGGGATTCCACCTCGGCCGCCCGTGCCCGGCGGAGGACGACCTCACGCTCGGCCTGGCCGCCTGAGCGCAGCGCCGCGCTTTCGAACAAACGTCTATCAGGCCTAATGGTCGCCGCGGCGCGGCCGATGAAACCCCCCAGAAGTAATAGAAGCTGCTCAGGGCAAACCCGTCGCGAGGCGGGGACGCAAAGCCAGGGGCCTCGGATGAGGTAGCCCAGCCGCCAGCCTGGCGAACGACTTTGCAACACGGAGGTTGTCCTGAATGAGTCCCACGATCGGAATCGTCGAGCGCATGCGCTGGATGTCGGCGCTCGTCGCGTCGGCCGTGCTCACCGTCGGCGTGATCA
>DASYFZ010000463.1:0-10302 GCA_036000295.1 Solirubrobacteraceae bacterium | reverse complement strand
CTCGAGTGCGATCTCGGCCCGCACTCCGGCGCGGGCGAGCGCGGCGTCGACCACCTGACGCGTCGAGGAGCCGCGCTGGAACGCGATCAGCCGCGTCCCCGCCAAGGCCCCGATCGGCAAAGGCTCGTCGCCGGCAAGCGGGTGTCTCGTACTCGTCGCGACCGCTAGCTCCTCGTGCGAGAGCGACAGGCGCTCCACGCCGTCGGGCGGCCGTACCTCGAGCGCGAACGCGACGTCCAGGCTCCCGTCGGACAGCATCTCCAGCATCCGCTGCGCGGTTCCCTCGCGCAGTCCCACCTCGACGTCGGGATAGCTCGAGGTGAAGCGGGCGATTACCGCCGGGATGTCGAGCTCGCCGCCGAACAGCATCGCTCCGATGTTCACGTGACCGCGCGTGAGACCGCGCAGCTCGTCGATGTCGCCGCGCAGCGCATCCGTCTCGGCGAGCACCGCCCGCGCTCGCGCCGCGACGAGCTCGCCCGCCTCGGTCGGCACGACCGATCGCGTCGTGCGCCGCAGCAGCTCCATCCCCAGCTCCTGTTCGAGCCTTCGCACCTGGTGCGACAGCGCCGACTGCGCGACGCGCAGCTCATCGGCCGCGCGCGTGAAATGGCGGTGCCGCGCGACCGCCTCGAAGTAGCGGAGCTGGCGTAGTTCGATCCATACATCGTATATCCAGATAAGTCAGATGACATATCTGTGTTGCACAGATGAATCCCGCGGAGCACACTTTCGGACATGAGCATCCAGACCACCAACGACATCACCATCCGCCGCCACCTCCGCGACGGCGACGCCGGCGCGATCGCCGACCTTCACCGCCGCGTGTACGGCTCGGAGTACGGGCTCAACGAGCGGTTCGTGGAGGGCGTCCGGCGCGGCCTCGACGCGGCTGTCGCGAGCGGCTGGCCGCAGCGCGGCGGCGCGGTGTGGCTGGTCGACGGCGAGGAGGGGCTGCGAGGCGCGCTCGGCCTGACCGACGAGGGCGAAGGCGCCGGTCGCGTGCGGTGGCTGGTGCTGGATCAGAGCTTGCGTGGCCGCGGCCTGGGGCGGTCGCTGGTCGCCGAGCTGCTGCACGAGGCCCGAGCGACCGGGATGCACACGCTGACGCTCGAGACGTACTCCGACCTGACCGCCGCGGCGCGGATCTACCGCGACGCGGGCTTCCAGGTGCAGTGGGAGCGAGTGCACGATGACTGGGGTCCACCGGTGACCTTTCAGGGGTACGCGCTCGACCTTTAGAGTCCCCGGGGATGGTGCCGGTGCACAACCTCCCCGCGTTCCTGGTCACCGTCTATGTGCTGATCCTGATCCCGGGGCCGAGCGTGCTGTTCGTGATCAGCCGCGGGGTCGCGCTCGGACGGCGTGCGGCGCTGACGACCGTCCTCGGAAACGAGACCGGATTTACGCTCCAGCTGACGTTGGTGGCGATCGGCGTGGGATCGCTGGTCGCGCGCTCGGACGCTGTGTTCAACGCGCTGAGGCTGATCGGCGCCGGTTACCTCGTATTCCTCGGCGTCCGCAAGATCCTGGAACGCAAGTCGCTGGCGGAGTTCGGCTCGGTCGCGGCGACGCCAAGGTCGCTTGGCCGGATCTACCGCGAAGGCTTCTACGTCGGCGCCACCAACCCCAAGGGGCTGGTGATCTTCACAGTGGTCCTCCCGCAGTTCGTCGACCGCTCGCAGGGCCATGTCACCGCGCAGCTCGCGGTGCTCGGCCTGATCTGCATCGTGATCGCGGGCCTGTCCGACGCCATCTGGGCGTTTGCCTCTGGCACCGCGCGCGAGTGGCTCGGTAGCTCGCCGCGACGACTCGAGCGCCTGACCGCCGGCGGCGGTGCGGCGCTGATCGGCCTCGGCGTGGGGCTGGCGATCACCGGTCGCAAGCAGTAGTGCCCCGCCGGAGCGCCGGACTCCTGGTCCACCGTGAGCGCAGCGGCGAGCGGGAGGTGCTGCTCGTGCACCCGGGCGGGCCGATGTGGGCCAAGCGCGACGCCGGGGCGTGGTCGATTCCCAAGGGCGAATACGACTCCAGCGAGGATCCACTCGCAGCCGCGAAGCGAGAGTTCGAAGAGGAGCTCGGGACGGCGGCTCCCGACGGGCCGGTAAAGGACCTCGGCGAGATCAAGCAGAAGAGCGGCAAGATCGTGTCGGCGTGGGCGGTCGCCGGCGATCTCGACGTCACCGAGATCACGAGCAACACGGTCGAGGTTCAGTGGCCCCCGCGTTCGGGAAAGATGCTCGAGATCCCCGAGGTCGACCGAGCCGAGTGGTTCCCCATCCACGAGGCGCGCGAGAAGATCAACCCCGCCCAGGCCGAACTGCTCGATCGCCTCGCCGAGATCCTCGACATCGCATGAGCCCTTCGGAGACGATCAGCCCCACCGCGCACTACACGGGTTACGTGTGGGCGCGCAACGGCCTGTCGCACCCGAAGCTCGAAACACTCGAGGGCCGCGTGATGTTCGAGTCGCTGCGTCCGATCAACGCCGTCAGCACGACGCTTGGCGGACCGTCGCTCGAGTCCTACCTGCTCGCGCGCCATCGCGCGATCGACGCACTGCTCGACAAGGCGATCAACGAGCACGGCGTCACCCAGGTGATCGAGGTCGCGGCCGGCCTGTCACCGCGCGGCTGGCGGTTTACGCAGCGCTATGGCGACCGCCTCACCTACATCGAGGCCGATCTCCCGGGCATGACCGCACGGAAACGCAGGGCTCTGCAGCAGATGGCATCGCTCAACGATCGCCATCGCGTCGTCGAGGTCGACGCGCTGCGCGACCGCGGCCCCACCAGCATCTCCGCCGTGGCTGCCGACCTCGACCACGAATCGGGGCTGGCGATCATCACCGAGGGTCTGCTCGGCTATCTCGACGCCGACTCGGTCGACGGGATCTGGCGGCGGTTTGCGCGGACGCTGTCGGGATTCGCGAGCGGCCGCTACATCTCCGACCTGCATCTGGGATCCGTGCAGAACGCGCAGATCCGTGCGTTTCGCGCTGCGCTCTCGGTATTCGTGCGCGGCCAGGTGCACCTGCATTTCGACAACGCGCAGCAGGCGGAGGGCGCGCTGCGGGATGCCGGCTTTGCCCAAGCCAAGCTGTATCGCGCGTCCGACGTGCCCGGCACCGAGCCGGTCAGCGACCGCGGAGGCCGGCTTGCGCATATACTTGAGGCATCAACCAGGTGATCTCGGCAACTCTGTTCAGCGATCCTGCTTGCCCATGGGCCTACTCCGAGAGCCCGGCACTACGGGTCCTCGAATGGCGCTATGACGCACAGCTCGACTGGCGCCTCGTGCTGATCGGCCTCACCGAGCGCGCTTCGCAGTACGAGGAGCGCGGCTATACGCCGCTGCGCGGAGCCCTGGGCCAGGTGCGCTTCCGTCGCTACGGGATGCCGTTCGCGCCGAATCCCAAGGACCGCGTCAGCGCCACCGCGCGCGCCTGCCGCGCGGTCGTCGCGGTCAGGCTCGCCCACCCCGGCAGCGAATGGGCCGCGTTTCGCGCGCTGCAGTTCGCCAACTTCACGACGCGGCTGCTGCTCGACGACGATGAGGGGCTGCGCGACGTGTTGTCGACAGTCCCCGGGATCGATGCGGACGCGATCGTCTCGAGCCTCGACTCACCAGAGGTGACCGACGCCTACAACAGCGACCGCGCCGAGACCCGCGAAGCGGAGGGCTCGGCGGCCGAGCTGCAGGGAAAGACGGCCACCAGCGACGGACCGGTGCGCTTCACCGCCCCGTCGATCGTGTTCCAGTCAAACGGAACGCAGCTGGTTGCCGGCGGGTTCCAGCCCGTGGAGGCCTACGACGTGCTGGTCGCCAACATCGACCCGACGCTGGACCGCAAGCCGCCGCCTGACACCCCCGAGCCGCTGCTGCATCACTTCCGCGGCGGCGTCACGACCCAGGAGGTCGCGGCGCTGATGACGCCTAACAACGGCACGCCCAATCGTGAGGCTGCCGAGGCGGCAATGGTCGAGCTCGTCGCCGAGGGCAAGGCCGTGCGCGAGCCGCTTGGCGACGACGCGCTCTGGAAGCCCGCGGAGTAGTCCGCTAACCAGCCGCGAAATCAGGCGCGCGCGTCAGCTCGAGCGGCAGCCGCTCGAGCCCGTAGATCCCCGACGGCGTCCCGAACTCGGGCTCCCCGTCGAGCTCGATCGTGCGCACGCGCTCGGCGAGGAACGCCAACCCCTCCTGCATCTCCAGCCGCGCCAGGTTGGCGCCCACGCAGTAGTGGATCCCCGCGCCGAACGTCAGCACGCGCGCGCCCGCGCGTGATGCAGTGATGTCGAACTCGTCGGCGCCGTCGAAGCCGTCGCGGTTTGCGTGCCAGGCAGATACCAGCACGACCGACCCGGCCGGGAACTTGATGTCGCGATACTCGAGCTCCGAGGTCAGGATCCGCGCGGTAAACGGCGTGATCGGCTCGTAGCGGACGGCCTCGTCGACCGCCGCCAGCGCGAGTCTCTCGGGGTCGGCGCGCAGCGCCTGCCACTGGTCGGGATGCTCGGCGAGCAGCCTGACCGCGTGCGCGAGCTGGCTCTGGCTGGTGTCGACACCGCCGACCAGGATGTTCAGGATCAGGTTGCGAAGCTCGCTGTCCGACAGCTTGTCGCCGGCCTCCTCGGCCTCGATCAGTGCCGAGATCAGGTCTTCTCCGGGCGCCGCCCGCCGGCTCGGGATCAGCTCGTCCTCGTAGGCGTAGAACTCGGCGACTGCCTGCTCGATCTGCTCCCGGTCGGTCATCAGGCTCGCGGCGTCGAACTGCCGCTGGATCATGTTCGACCAGTAGTGCAGCCGCGGTGCGTCGCTGAGCGGCGCGCCCATCACCTCGGCGATCACGAGCGACGGATACGGCTTGGCGAACGTCTCGATGAACTCGCAGCGACCGTCCGCGGGCACCTCCTCGAACAGCTGCGCGAGGAAGCGCCGCATCGCCGGGCGGTAGCGCTGGACCGCGCGCGGCGACAGCGCCGGGTTGACGAGGTTGCGCAGTCGCCGGTGATCATCGCCGTTGACGGTGATGATGTTGTTGACGATCTCCTCATACAGCGGACCGTCGCTGATCTGGAAGATCTCCGCGATCGTCAGCCCGGGAAAGATCGCCTGCTTGGTGCGGAGGAAGAACTCGCCCGCCTCGCGCTCGGTCACGATGTAGCCGAACGGGCCCGACGCGAGCCATCCGTCGTGGGCGTCGAGCTTGGCCATCGCATCGCGGTACACGTCGCCGCGCAGCGCGGTGTCGGTGTAGTCAAGTGACGGCAGCACGAGCTCGGTGGCCAGCATCAGCGGGGGGCGAGCTTAGAGCGTTACGGGCAGGAACTCGTCATCCGGCGGGGAACCGACCGGCAATGTCACGCCCCGTCGCCATCGTCTGCACGCTCCTAGCGGGGGCTGTGGTGGCGTTCCAGCCGCCCGCGAACGCGTCGCTGTCGAGGTACGTCGGCGATCTCGGCGCTGCGTTTGTCAGCATCATGATCGCGGCGTTGATCATCGGGGCGCTGCTGGTGACGATCGGTCACCCCGGCCGGCTGTCGGCGATCGGCTCGATCAGGCCTGTTCACGTCCTCGGCGGCGTCGGGGGCGCGACGATCGTCACCGTGTCGCTGATCGCGGTGCGGCCGCTCGGGGCGGCCGCGCTGGTCGCGCTGCTGGTAACCGCCCAACTGGTCGTCGCCGTGGTGATCGATCGGTTTGGCTGGCTCGGACTCGAGCACATCGGGATCAGCGGGACGCGCCTGATCGGGATCGCGCTCGCGATCGCCGGCACGGTCCTCGTCACGCGCACCTAGGGCGGTGCGCCCGCGCGAGGGCCTGACCGACAAGGCAAACGGAGCCACTGGATAACAAGCCAGCAACTCCCGGCGCTTGCCGGCGAGCGACAGTGCAGGGGCCGGCGCAGGTGCAGGCGCCGGGCCGCAGCTCACAAACGAGAAGAGGAGTCGCCCATGGCGCGCAAGCGCATGCTTTCGTTGGTTGTAGCGGTGCTGTCGGTGTCGGGATTGGCCGTTGCCGTAGCTCAGGCACACGCGGGCCGTCGGCATCACGGTGCCTCGTCCCGCCATCAGTTCCCGTCCGACGGAGGGAAGCTCTCGACCACCACGCCGATCAAGCATCTCGTCGTGATCTTCCAGGAGAACGTCTCGTTCGATCACTACTTCGCGACGTACCCCGACACGGCACCCGCGTCCGGCGACCAGCCGTTCAGGGCGCGTCCGGATACCCCGTCGGTGAACGGCCTGAACACTCCGCTGCTGGCCCCGAACAACCCCAACTCGGCCCAGCCGTTCCTCCTGCACCACTCGCAGGCCTACACGTGCGACCAGGACCACGACTACACCGCCGAGCAGCAGGCCTTCGACGCCGGGCTGATGGACAAGTTCCCCGAGTTCGCCGGCAGTCAAAGCGGGAACCCCGGGTGTGACTATGGGCACGGCAAGGGCCTCGTCATGGGCTACTACGACGGTGGCACGACCACCGCATTGTGGAACTACGCACAGCACTTCGCGATGAGCGACAACTCCTATGGGACGAACTTCGGTCCCTCGACCGTCGGCGCGCTGAACCTGGTTTCGGGCCAGACGCACGGCGCGAGCGGTCCGAGCACCGAGGTCACCGCGGGCAGCGTCACAGGCGACCCCCAGCCGAGCGGAGACGTCTGCACGAACCGGGACAACGTCACGATGTCGGGCCGCAACATCGGCAACCTGCTCAACGACAAGGGCGTCACCTGGGGATGGTTCAACGGCGGCTTCCACACGGCCGACGGCAAGCCGGCGTGCTCGCAGACGCACATCGGCGCCGACGGGAACCCGAAGACCGACTACATCCCCCACCACGAGCCGTTCCAGTACTACGCGTCCACGGCCAACCCGAATCACCTGCCGCCCACCTCGGTGGCGATGATCGGCCACCAGGGAGACCAGGCCAACCACCAGTACGACCTGACCGACTTCTGGGCGGCACTAGCGGCGCACAACCTGCCGGCGGTCAGCTTCCTAAAGGCCCCTGGGTACCAGGACGGCCACGCCGGATACTCGAGCCCGCTCCTCGAGCAGCAGTTCCTCGTCGACACGATCAACAGGCTGGAGAAGTCGTCTGACTGGAGCAGTACGGCTGTCGTGATTGCTTACGACGACTCCGACGGTTGGTATGACCACCAGATGTCGCCGATCGTCAACGGCTCCCAGACCTCCGCCGATGCACTGAGCGGCCCGGGGCAGTGCGGCACCAACGCGCCGAGCGGCGGCTATCAGGGTCGCTGTGGATATGGCCCGCGGCTGCCGCTGCTGGTCGTCTCGCCGTTTGCGAAGGCGAACTACGTGGACGGTACGACGACCGACCAGTCCTCGATCACACGGTTCATCGAGGACAACTGGAACACCGGCCGGATCGGCGACGCGTCGTTCGACGCCAAGGCGGGGTCGCTGGACAACATGTTCACCTTCCGTCGCGACGATGACGGTCCGAAGCTGTTCCTCGATCCGAGCACGGGTCAGCCCGCGGGCTTCGGCGACCACGGCCACCGCGACGGCCCCCGCCACCGCTAGCGCCACGGCACCCGGAGGGGGTGGGATGCAAAAGCGATGAAATAGTTCGCTTTTGCGTCCAGCCCCCTCAGGGGGTGCTGCCGAGCGTCGACTGCAGCCACTCGATCGCCCGCGGGAGGTCGCGCGGGTCGACGTTGTGGCCGCCCTCGAACTCGCGGTAGTTGACGGTCAGGCCCGCCGCTTCGAGCAAGTCGCGAGCCTGCTGTCCGAACTGGACCGGGATCACGGGGTCGAGCCGGCCGTGCGAGATCAGCACGCGCATCGACTTGCGGTCTGAGAACTGCGGCTCCCATCCGGGCACCGACGGGATGAAGCCCGACAGCGCCAGCACCCCGGCCGGGGCGGGACGCTCGGCGCTGAGCGCCATCGCGTAGCTCATCACGGTCCCCTGCGAGAAGCCCCCGAGCACCGTCTGCTCCGGTGTCAGACCGGTCCGCGCCCAAAGCTCGTCGTGAAATGACGAAAGCAGCCCGCGCGACTCCTCGAACGTCTGCGGCTCCGGATAGCCAACCCGCGGTACCACGTACCAGTGGTAGCCCGGCGCTCCGGGCAGGCGCAACGGCGCCTGGGGCGTGACGACGTGCAGCCGGCGCTCGGGATCGAACACGTCGGCGAGCGGAAGCAGGTCGTGCTGATCGGCGCCGCGGCCGTGATGCAGGACGAGCAGGCCGTGCGGCTGGCCCGCCGCCGGGCGCTCCTGGTACTCAAGCGCTGCCATCAGGCCAGATACTCCACGATCTCGGCGACCGGCGCGCGCTCGGGCGCATCCTTCTCCTGGCGCTGCCAGCCCAGGTGGACAAGCCCGACGAACCGCTCGTCTGGCCCGATCCCGAGGGCCGCCAGCCCGGCGTCGCTGCGCAGCACGCCCGGCGTGCGCCAGTACCCCGCCAGCCCTCGCGCGTGCGCGGCCAGCAGCAGTGCGTAGGTGGCGCTCGCGGTCGCCAGGAGGTCCTCCTCGTCGCCGACCGGGTCCTCGGAGCGGACCGTCGTGACCGCCACGAGCGTCGGTGCGCGGTCGAGCTTGCCGGCCGCTTCGGGACCGGCGGCCTGCTTGAGGCGCTCGAGCGACTCCGGCCCCAGCACGCGGAAGCGCCAGGGATTGGTCAGATGATGGTTGGGAGCCCATCTGGCGAGCTCGAACAGCTCATCGAGCAGCTCGCGGGGGACGGGTTCGGACGCGAACACCTTGTGGGTGCGGCGTGTGCGGATCGCCTGCTCGACCTCCATCGAAACCCGATGTCAGGCCGTGATCGGCACGTGGCCGGGCTGCCCCATGACTCGCTGGAGCCAGGCCCGGATCGCCGGGTAGGGCTCGAGCTCGAACCCACCCTCGGGTGCCACGTGCGTGTACGCATACAGCGCGATGTCGGCGATCGTGTAGCGCTCGCCGACGAAGTACGGCCGGTCGGTGAGGTGCGCGTCCATCGCCTGCAGCGCGGCGCGGCCGGCCTTCATCTTGAGCTCGTGGTCCGCGCTCGACGGCGGGCTGACGTCGAACAGCGCCCAGAAGCGCGCGACCGCGATGTTGGGCTCGTGGCTGTACTGCTCGTAGAACAGCCACTGGAGCACCTGCGCGCGCTCGAACGAGTCCTCGGGCAGGTACTGCGTGCCCTCGGCGAAGTGGAAGATGATCGCGTTGGACTCGCCGAGTGAGCGGCCGTCGTCGAGCACCAGCGTCGGCACGCGCAGCGCGGGGTTGAGCTCGCCGAGCACCTCGCGGCGGTTGGATCGGTCGACCACATCCATCTCGAGCCGGTCGTACTCGATCCCGAGATGGGCGAACAGCAGCCGGACCTTGTAGCAGTTGCCGCTGACCTGGGAGTTGTAGAGAAGCATCCGGCGTGGAACGGTACAGATACGCTTCGAGCGGCCATGGCGGGCGGGCCGCTGACCACACCGCAGGAGCTGATCGACAAGCTCGAGCAGACGACGCTGCTCGACGTACGCTGGAGCCTGAACGGGCCGCCCGGGATCGATGAGTACCTGCAGGGTCACATTCCCGGGGCCGTGTTCGTCGACCTCGACCGCGAGCTGTCGGCGCCGCCCGGACCCGGAGGACGCCACCCGCTACCCGATGCGTGGTCGTTTACCGCGGCGATGCGCAACGCCGGCGTCTCGAGCGGCCGCCCGGTCGTCGTCTACGACGCCGGCAACTCGATGGCCGCGGCGCGAGCCTGGTGGCTGCTGCGGTATTTCGGACACGGCCACGTCGCGGTGCTCGACGGTGGCCTTGCGGGGTGGACGGCAGCCGGCTACCCGGTCGCGACCCAGCCCGTCGTTGCGGGCCACGGCAACTTCGTCGCGACGCCCGGCGGGATGCCGCTGATCGACGCCGCCGGCGCGGCGAAGCTTGGCGAGGCCGGGGTGCTACTGGACTCGCGCGCGGCCGAGCGCTACCGCGGCGACAGCGAGCCGGTCGATCCCGTGGCCGGCCACATCCCGGGCGCACGCAATCGTCCGACGACCGACAACGTCGACGAGCAGGGCCGGTTCGTGGACCCAGATGTCCTGAAGCGCGCGTTCAGCGAGCTTGGGATTGACGGTGGCGCGCAGGTCGGCGCCTACTGCGGATCGGGCGTGTCGGCCGCCCACCAGGTGCTCGCGCTCGAGCTGGCGGGCTACCCTGCGGCGCTGTACGCGGGCTCGTGGAGCGAGTGGGTCACTGATCCGAGCCGGCCCGTGGCGCGCGGTCCTGAATAGCCAGCGCGCCGTTGCGCGGCGCCTGCGTGATCCCCCGGAACTGAAT
>DASYFZ010000460.1:0-1595 GCA_036000295.1 Solirubrobacteraceae bacterium | reverse complement strand
GAGTGGGAGGCGCAGGGTCGTGAATCCGGCGAGCTCTACCGCGGTGCGCGGCTCGCTGCCGCACTCGACTGGGATTCACAACACACCGAGCGACTCAACTCACTTGAACGTGAGTTCCTCGATCGCAGCCGCCTGGAGAGCGAACGCGAGGCCCGGCAGCAGCGTGCTCAGAACCGGAAGTTGCGCAGCCTGCTGCTTGGTGCCGGCGCGATGCTGATCGTCGCTGTGGCGGCGGCTGTCGTCGCGGTGGTCCAGCAACACAACGCCAGCGATGCAGCCCGTACCGCGCTTGCGAGACAGCTAGGCGCGCAGGCCGTCACGGAGCCGCGGCTCGATCGGGCGATGCTGCTCGCCCGGGAAGCGGTGAAGCTCAATCGCTCGCAGGAGACCGAGGGAACGCTGCTGACGACACTGGAGCGTCAACCGGCGGTGATCGGGACGTTCGCGCTGCCGATCAGCACGGCACCACAACTTGCGTTGCGCCCAGACGGTCGCACGCTCGCCGTCAGCCACGCTCGCACCAACCTATATGGATATGCGGAGGGCGTGAGCCTGGGCGACGTGCGCTTCTACGATCCGCGCAGCCAGGTGGCGCAGGGGCGGCCACTGACCGATTTCTCCGGAGCCGGGCCGCCCGTCTACTCGAGCGACGGCTCGCTGCTCGCGTACCCGACAGCCGACATACCGCCGTCGATCGCCGTACGTGACGCACATACACGCGCGCTGATCGCCAAGCTCACGTTCGATCCCCTCCAGATCGGACGACTGACCCCAGACATCGCACATGCCAGCATCCTCACCTCGCCGGACGGACGCACCCTGTACTGCGCCTACCGAGTCTTCCGCCTCGGGCCAACTGTCGCAAACCTCCGCCCAGGGGCCACGTACGTCGTTCAGTGGTCGCTGCCCAGCGGGCGCCGACTCTCGACCACGCGGATCGACTCGATCGGGGTACTCGCGTTGCGACTGACTGCCGCGGGGACGCGGTTGGTCGTCGTCGATGCGCGGAGTGTCAGCGTCCTCGACGCGAGTTCCCTTCGCCACCTACGATCCGTGCCGATCCGACCCGCGCCCTCCGCACCGTCCGCCGCGGCGATCAGCCCCGACGGCCGCACGATCGCGATCGGCTCGCGGTCCGGCCAGATGTCGTTCATCAAGGCGTCGACCGGCCGCGCGCGCGCAGGCGCCGGCGCGCACAGCACGACCGTGAGCAGCGTCGTCTACGCGCCCGATGGCCGCGCCGTGGCGAGCACAGGCACCGACAACAGGGTGCTCGTCTGGAATCCCCGGACCGAGACGACGGCGCAGGTCTTCACCGCTCCAGCACAGCAGGTGCAAGCGATCGCGTTCAGCCCGGACGCGAGGACGCTTTACACATCCTCGCTTGACGGCGTTGTGCTCAAGTGGGACCTGACCGGCGAGCAGGGCTTCGGACGCAGGTTCGCCCTCGGCGTTGGATCACCCTGCTGCGGACCAGCATCGCCGCTCGCCCCACCGCTTGCGCGCTCGCCGGATGGGACCACCTTCGCGATCCGTCTCGGAACATCCACCATCGGACTATTCTCGGCGCGCACACTGCACCAACAGGCCGCGTT
>DASYFZ010000444.1:0-5147 GCA_036000295.1 Solirubrobacteraceae bacterium | reverse complement strand
CCTGCCGCTGCAGACGATCTCCGACATGCTCGGCGTGCCCGAGGCCGACCGCGAACGCGTGGTCGCGGCGGCGGACACGCTGATCACCGCCGCCGATCCGGAGATGATGGCCCAGGGCTCGCCGCTTGAGCTGCTCGGCGCCGCGCTGTGGACGCTGACGGAGTTCGCCAACGAGCAGGCGGCGCACCGCGAGCAGCACCCGTCCGACGACCTGATGACCGCGCTGGTTCAGGCCGAGGTCGACGGCGAGAAGCTGACCCACGCCGAGATCGCGGCTTTCCTCGTGCTGCTGTCCGTGGCGGGCAACGACACCACGCGTCACACCACCTCACATGCGATCCGCGCGCTCACCGTGCGACCCGAGCAGCGCGCGCTGTTGCTCGAGGACCTGGACGCGCGGCTGCCCGACGCCGTCGAGGAGTTCGTGCGATGGGCCTCGCCGGTGCTGACGTTCCGCCGCACAACCACCCGCGAGGTCGAACTGCACGGCGAGACGCTGCCCGCCGGCGAGAAGATCGTCCTCTTCTATCAATCGGGCAACCGCGACTCGGACGTGTTCGACGATCCGTGGCGATTCGACGTCACGCGCAACCCGAACCGCCACCTCGGTTTCGGCGGCGGCGGGCCGCATTACTGTCTCGGCGCGTCGCTGGCGCGCACCCAGCTGCGGTCGGTGTTCGGCGAGATGCTGCGCGTGATGCCCGACATCGAGGCGGGCGAGCCCGAGCTGCTGCGAAGCGCCTTCATCCACGGCGTCAAGCGGATGCCGTGCGAGTTCACGGTTCGCGCGTAACCGCCAGCACCGCTCCCGGGTTCAGCAGATTCTGTGGATCTAGCGCGCGCTTGATCGCACGCATCGCGGCGACCTCGACCGGGCCGCGGGCGCGTTCGAGGTAGGCGGCCTTGGCGACGCCGACGCCATGCTCGGCGCTGATCGTCCCGCCGCACGCGATCGCCAGCTCGAGCACCGCCTCGTCGGCGCGCTCGTCGTCGGGGTCGGCGCCGAGCACGTTGACGTGGACGTTGCCGTCGCCGAGGTGCCCGAACAGGATCACCCGCTCGGCACCGGCTTGCTCGACGGCGCCGGGAACCGCGTCGATGAACCGGTCGAGCTCGCGCAGCGGCACGCCGACATCGAGCTTGTGCGGCACGCCGGCGGCGTTGATCGCGTCGGTGTGCCCCTCGCGCAGGGTCCACAGGCCGCGGCGGCTCGCGGTGTCGTCGGCGATGAGGGCGTCGTCGACCCCGGCCGAGTCCAGCGCGGCGGCGAGCTCCGCGGTCGGGTCCGACTGTGCCGCGCACTCAGCGAGCACGTAGAACGGAGAGCAGTCCTTGATCGGCGACTCGCGCTGCTGGTGCTCGAGCACGAGCTGCAGGCCCTCGTCGAGGAAGAAATCGCAGCTCTCGAGCGACGGGGCGTCGGCGCGCAGGGTCTTCAGTAGATCCGCCGCCTGGCGCGCGGTTTGCAGCGGCACGAGCGCCGCGACGCGGGACGACAGCAGCGGCGCGAGCTTCCAGCGCACGCGCGTGATGATCCCGAGCGTCCCCTCCGACCCGACGAGCAGCTCTGGGAGGTCATAGCCGGCGTTGTCCTTGGTCAGCCCGGCCAGCCGCGACAGGACCGACCCGTCGGCGAGCACCGCCTCGAGCCCGGCCACGTGCGCACGAGCCGTTCCGTGTCGAAGCGCCCGCGCGCCGCCGGCATCGCAGGCGACGACGCCGCCGATCGTGCACGAGTCGCGGGCGCCGAAGTCCAGCGCCGCATCCTGCCCGGCGGCCTTGGCGGCGTCTTGGAGCAACGCGAGCGTCGCGCCCGCGCCGACGGTGACCTGGCCGATCGCCTCGTCGACGTCACCGATCGAGGACAGGCGCTGCAGCGAGACGAGCACTTCGCCGTTGCGCGGGACGCTGGCACCGACAAGGCCGGTGTTGCCTCCCTGCGGCACGATCGCAGCGCCGGCTCGGGAGCATGCGGCCATCACGCCGGCCACCTGCTCGGTGTCGGCCGGCCGTACGACCAGCCGGGACGAGCCTCCGTAACGGCCGGTGTAGTCGCGTTCGTAGGAGGATTTGAGCTCCGGGTCGCTGAGCACGTGCCTGGCGCCGACGACCTTCTCCAATGCTTGCCGAAGGTCCATCCCGGGAAAGCCCTACCCAGGGACAGAGAGACGCCAACAGAAGGAGACAGCCATGGCTTCCGACCACGAGACGATCTTCACGATGGAAGCCACGCCCGTGAAGTTTGGCAGTGGCGCCTCGGCAGACGCGGGCTGGGAGCTCAAGCGCCTCGGCGTCAAGCGGGTGATGATGGTCACCGACCCGGGCGTCGCCGCGCTCGGGCATCCAGAGCGCATCAAGGGCCTGATCGAGGACGAGGGCATCGAGGTGATCCTCTACGACCGCGCCCGCGTCGAGCCCACGATCGACTCCCTGCAGGACGCAGCCGACTTCGCGATCGAGCACGAGGTCGACGGATTCGTATCGGTCGGCGGCGGCTCGAGCATGGACACCGCAAAGGTCGCAAACCTCGTGTCGACCCACCCGGCGCCCGTCATGGACTACGTCAACCCGCCCGTTGGCGAGGGCAAGAAACCGCCCTCGCCGCTGAAGCCTCACCTTGCGATCCCGACGACGTCGGGAACGGGATCCGAGGCCACGACGGTCGCGGTCCTCGACATCCCCGAGATCAAGGTCAAGACGGGGATCTCGCACCGCTACCTGCGCGCGACGCAGGCACTCGTCGATCCCGAGCTGACGCGGTCGCTCGCGCGCGAGGTGACGTCCTCGACCGGGCTCGACGTGGTCTGCCACGCCGCGGAGTCGTTTCTGTCGAAGCCATTCGACACACGCGATCGACCCTCGGGCCCGGACGAGCGACCGCCCTACCAGGGCTCGAACCCGATCGCCGACGTGTGGTCGGCCAAGGCGCTCGAGTTCGGCGGTCGCTACCTGCGGCGCGCCGTTGCCGATGGCGACGACGTCGAGGCGCGCGGCTTCATGATGCTCGCGGCGACGATGGCCGGCGTCGGGTTCGGGTCTGCCGGCGTCCACATCCCGCATTCGTGCGCGTACCCGATCGCTTCGGTCAAGCACGAGTACCAGCCGCCGGGCTATCCCGACGACCACCCGTTCGTCCCCCACGGCCACTCGGTGATCGTCACGGCGCCCGCGGCGTTTCGCTTCACCTACGACGCGATGCCCGAGCGTCACCACCACGTCGCTGCGTTGCTGACGGGCGAGCCGGTGGCGGACGCCGGCCCCGACACGCTGCCCGAGGTGATCCGGCAGCTGATGAAGGACGTCGACGCGCCGCGCGGGATCGCCGAACTCGGCTACGGGGAGGACGACATACCGGTGCTGGTCGACGGCGCGATGAAACAGCAACGGCTGCTCGCGGTCGCCCCGAAGGAGGTCTCAGAAGATGACCTGCGCCACATCATCACCGCGTCCATGAACAACTGGTGATTTTCGAAAAGGAGAGAGCAATGAGCACCACGACAGAGGAACACGCAGTGGCAGCAGCACGGACCGCTTCCAAGGGCACGAAGCTGCACATGTTCGAGTGCGGAACGCTCAAGTGCCACGTCGAGAACATCAAGATGAACCAGGGACTCGGCGAGGAGTATGAGATCCCGGTCCCGTGGTTCCTGGTCGAGCATCCGCGGGGGCTGGTCGTCATCGACGGCGGCAACGCCGCCCAATGCGCCGATGATCCCGTCGGCCACTGGGGCGGGATCACCGAGGTCTACTGGCCGGAGATGAAGCCCGAACAGGCGTGCGTCCCCGCGATGAAGGCGGCCGGGTTCGACCCGGCTGATGTCGTGTTCGTACTGCAGTCGCATCTGCACCTCGACCACACGGGCGCGCTCGGCGCGATCGACCAGTTCCCAAATGCGCAGGTGATCGCGACGCGCGACGAGTACGAGTACGCGCACGCGCCGGACTGGTTTGCGGCCGGTGGCTACATCCAGGCCGACTTCAACAAGCGCGGTGTCCGCTGGGCGCTGCTCGAGAGCACCGAGGACGGCTACGACGTGTTCGGCGACGGCACGATCCGCTGCTGGCGCACGCCGGGGCACGCACCCGGCCACCAGTCGTTCGAGGTCACGCTGCCCAACTCGGGCTCGATCCTGCTGACCGTCGACGCCGCCTACACCACCGACCACTGGGAGGAGAAGGCGCTACCGGGCTTCCTCGCGTCGGTCGTGGACACGGTCCGGTCGGTGCGAAAGCTGCACCGGCTCGCCGCGCGCTCGAACTCGACGGTGGTCACCGGGCACGACCCGGACGCGTGGCCGAAGTTCAAGCACGTGCCCGAGGCCTACGACTGATCGCGGTCGCGCAGCTCGCGCCGCAGCACCTTGCCGCTGGCGGTCTTGGGCAGCTCGTCGACGAACTCGACCTGGCGCGGGTACTTGTAGGCGGCCATGCGCTCGCGGCAGTACTCGATCAGCTCCTCGGCGCTGACCGACTCGCCAGGCCTGAGGCTGACGAACGCCTTGACGGTCTCGCCGCGGTAGTCGTCGGGCACGCCGACGACCGCAACCTCCAGCACCGCGCTGTGGCCGTACAGCGCGTCCTCGACGTCGCGCGGCCACACCTTGTAGCCCGAGACGTTGATCTGGTCCTTCTTGCGGTCGACCAGGTAGAACCAGCCGTGCTCGTCCATCAGGCCGACGTCGCCGGTGTGCAGCTCCCCGCCGGGGATCGCGTGCTCGGTCTCCTCGGGCTTGTTCCAGTAGCCCGAGACGACCTGCGGGCCAGATGTGACGAACTCGCCGATCTGCCCGGGCGCGACGTCGTTGCCGTCGTCGTCGACGACGCGGACGAGCGTGTTGAAGACCGGAACGCCAACCGACAGCGCGCCGGAATCGGGGTCGACCGGCGCCCGCTTGCCGAACGGGACGCAATGCGACGGCGAGGTCGTCTCGGTGAGCCCGTAGATGTTGTGGATGTAGGCGCCGAACTTCTGCTCCCAGGCCTCAACCGTCGCCGGCGCGATCGGCGCGCCGCCGCTCGCGATCTTGGTCAGCTTCGACAGATCGCGCTCGTCCGCGCTCGAGGCGTTCAGCATCGAGATGAACGCCGTGATCGCCCCGATGGTGAATGTCACGCCGTGACGCTCGATCAACTCGAGCGCCACGTCG
>DASYFZ010000441.1:0-10877 GCA_036000295.1 Solirubrobacteraceae bacterium | reverse complement strand
GAGGGAGCCCGCGCATACCTGAATCGTCAGTACACGACGATCGCGGGCGTCGGCGTGCTCCTGTTCATCGTGCTGATCCCCGTGCAGAACATCCGAGTCGCGATCGGCTTCGCGATCGGCGGCGTCCTCTCGGCGGCCGCCGGGTACATCGGGATGAACGTCTCGGTGCGGGCCAACGCCCGGGTGGCGGAGTCCGCGCGCGGCGGCATCGGGCCGGCGCTGAGCGTCGCGTTCCGTGGCGGCGCCGTCACCGGCATGTTGGTCGTCGGGCTGGCGCTGTTCGGAGTGGCCGGCTACTACGGCGTGCTCACCTGGATCGCCGGGGAGACCCCGCGCGAGGCGATCAATGCGCTGATCGGCCTGGGCTTCGGCGGCTCGCTGATCTCGGTGTTCGCTCGTCTGGGAGGCGGCATCTTTACCAAGGCCGCCGATGTCGGCGCGGACCTGGTCGGCAAGATCGAGGCCGGGATCCCCGAGGACGACCCGCGCAACCCTGCCGTGATCGCCGACAACGTCGGCGACAACGTCGGCGACTGCGCCGGGATGGCGGCCGACCTGTTCGAGACCTATGCGGTCACCGCGGTCGCGGTGATGCTGCTCGGCGTGCTGCTGTTCGACCAGCAGCAGACCGTGGCGCTGTATCCGCTCGTGCTGGGCGCACTCTCGATCGTCGCCTCGATCATCGGCACGTTCGCGGTGCGCTCGAAAGTCGGCAACGTCGAGCGCGCGCTCTACCAGGGACTGATCGTGTCCGGCCTGCTCGCTGCGCTGGCGTTCCTTCCGGTGACCTACTGGATGATGCACAAGATCACGCTGATCGGCGGCGGCCACACGCCGGAGTGGTGGAAGTTCTACCTCTGCGCCTTGATCGGGATCGGCGTCACCGCCTGCCTGTTCGTGATCACCGACTACTTCACCTCCACGCGGTTCGCGCCCGTGCGCAGCACCGCGCGCGCCTCCCAGACCGGCCACGCGACCAACATCATCCAGGGCCTGGCGCAGGGTTACCAGTCGACCGCGCCCCCGGCGATCGTGCTCGCGTTCGGGATCCTCGGCGCCTGGAAGCTCGCCGGTGGCGGCAGCCAGGGGATCTACGGGATCGGCGTCGCGGTGATGGCACAGCTGTCGCTGACGGGACTGATCGTCGCGCTCGACGCGTTCGGCCCGATCACCGACAACGCCGGCGGTATCGCCGAGATGGCCGACCTGCCCGAGGAGGTCCGCAATGTGACCGACCCGCTCGACGCGGTCGGCAACACGACCAAGGCGGTCACCAAGGGATACGCGATCGGCTCGGCCGCGCTGGCGGCCCTGGTGCTGTTCAACGCGTTCGAGCGGGAGCTGGCGGGCCACGGAAAGATTGCCGACTTCTCGATCGGCAATCCCGCCGTGCTGATCGGACTGCTGATCGGCGGCCTGATGGTCTACCTGTTCGTGTCGCTGGCGATGGAGGCCGTGGGTCGCGCCGGCGGTGCCGTCGTCGAAGAGGTCCGCCGCCAGTTCCGCGAGAAGCCGGGGATCATGGACGGCACCGAGCAGCCCGAGTACGGGGCGGCGGTTGCGCTGGTCACCCGCGCCGCGCAGCGCGAGATGATCCTGCCGGCACTGATCCCGATCGTGATCCCGTTCATCGTCGGGCTGATCAGCGTCGAGGCGCTCGGCGGTCTGCTGATCGGAGTGATTGTGGTCGGCCTGTTCGTGGCGATCTCGATGACATCCGGCGGTGGGGCGTGGGACAACGCCAAGAAGCTGATCGAGGACGGTGCGTTCGGCGGCAAGGGGTCAGAGGCCCACGCCGCGGCCGTGACCGGGGACACGGTCGGCGACCCCTACAAGGACACGGCGGGGCCGGCGATCAACCCCATGATCAAGGTGGCGAACATCGTCGCCTTGTTGATCATCCCGCTCATTACCTGATTTAGCCGACGGTGCCCATCCCCCTCCGGAGACCGCTAGGCCCGGCGTTCTTCGGCCTCGTCGTCTGGGATGCCGCAAGTCTCCTGAGGGGGACGGGCACCGTCGCCCTATTGCTCTGCTCGGGATGATCGGAGGCTTCGCGCTCGCTGAAAACGGCACCCCTCGGTGGGGGCGTTCTCGGGTTCATGAATCAGATTCGTCGCTCCGGCTAGAGTGCCGGGCATGTTCATTCTGATTGTGGGCTCAGGGAGGGTCGGCTCGGCCGTGGCCAAGCGGGCTCTGGATGCCGGGCACGAGGTATCGGTCCTCGACAGCGACCCGCTCTCACACGAACGACTCGACAAGGATCAGTCGACCACCTGGGAGGACGCCGGCGGCCGGTTCACGGTCGGGACGGCGCTCGAGGTGGACGGGCTGATCGAAGCGGGGATCGAGGATGCCGACGTCTTCCTCGCGGCGACCAGCGGAGACAACACCAACCTGGTGATCTCGCAGATCGCCCAGCGCCGCTTCAACGTGCCGCGGGTTGTGGTGCGCGTCGCCGATCCGGGCCGCGCCTCGTGGTACGCGGAACAGGGGCTACTGACGATCTGTCCAACCCAGATCGCGATCGACCAGGCCGAGCGTCTGGTGCTCGAGCGATGAGGAGGTCAGGCCTGAGATGTACGTGATCATCACGGGAGCGGGGAAGGTCGGGTGGAACCTCGCCAGGGAGCTGATCGCCAAGGATCGCGAAGTCACGCTGATCGAGTCCAACCACGCGCGTTATCGCGTGGTCGAGGAGGAGCTCGAGCACGCTGTCCAATACGGCGACGCCACCGAGCTGTGGGTGCTCGAGCGTGCCGGGATCCAGCGCGCCGACCTGGTGATTGCCGTCACCGGCGACGACGAGGACAACATCCTGATCTGCCAGGTGGCCAAGGAGAAGTACGGCGTGCAGCGGATCGTGGCGCGCGTCAACAACCCCCGCAATCTTCAGCACTTCCGCCTGCTCGGCGTCCAGCCCGCCGTGTCCGCCACCGATCTGATCCTCCGCCTGATCGAGCACGAGGTCCCCGAATACGGGTTGATTCAGCTGCTCGCGCTCGAGGAGGAGCACCTCGAGATCATCGAGGTCGAGGTGGGGGAGGGGTCCCGGGCCGCCGGCCGGCGCGTCCAGGACGTGGCCCTGCCCGACGGGTCGCTGATCATCTCGGTGCTTCGCGGCGGCGCGGGGTTCGTGCCGAAGGCCGACTCGGTGATCGAGGCCGGCGACCAGGTGCTGCTGATTCTCGACCCCGGCCTCGAATCCGAGATCACGCCCCAGTTTTCGATGGGCGGCGACCGCAGCGGTGTCTGACCGCCACGTCGCCTACGCCCTGATCGGAGGCGGGCTGGCGGCGGGCAATTGCGCGCGCTGGCTGCGCGAGTCAGGCGCCGACGGCTCGATCCTGCTGATCGGGCGCGAGTCCGACCTGCCCTACAACCGTCCGCCTTGCTCAAAGGGCTACCTGCAGGGCAAGGAGTCGCGCGAGGACGTGCTGTTCCGGCCGGTGCAGTGGTACGAGGACCAACAGATCGAGGCGCTGACGCGCGTCTCGGCGATGAAGCTCGATCCCGCCGAAAAGGTGGTGACGCTGTCCAATCGCGAGACCATCAGCTTCGACCAGGCGCTCGTCGCGACCGGGGCGAACGTCAAACGGGTCAACGTCGAGGGCTCGGAGCTAGAGGGGATCCACTACCTGCGCGCGCTCGGCAACAGCGACGCGATCCGGGGCGACGCGGCAGGCAAGCGCGTGGTGCTGATCGGTGGCTCCTACATCGCCAGCGAGGTGGCCGCGTCGCTGACCGAGCTGGGGAGCGAGTGCACGCTGGTGATGCTAGAGCCGGTGGTGCTCAGCCGCGGCTTCGGGGAGACGGCGGGCCGCTTCTTCCAGGATCGGCTCGAGGAGCACGGGATCACCGTCTACGGCGACGACGCACTCGAGCGCTTCGAGGGCGCCGACGGGCGCGTCAGTCGCGTGATCACGAAAGCCGGCCACGCGCTCGAGGCAGACGCGGTCGTGATGGGGACCGGAGCGATGCCCGACGTGATGCTCGCTCGCGCCGCCGGCTTGGAGCTCGGCGAGAGCGGCGGCATCGCGGTCGACGCCGGCCTGCAGACGTCCGCGCCCGGGATCTACGCAGCGGGCGACGTCGCCGAGTACGAGAGCGTCGTCCATGGCGGCCGGCGGATGCGCATCGAGCACTGGGACGTCGCGTTCAATCAGGGCAAGACCGCGGCGCTGAACATGCTCGGCCGCAACCAGCCTCACGAGGTCGTGCCGTACTTCTTCTCGGACCTGTCGGACTGGGCTTCGCTCGAGTACGTCGGCCCCGCGCACGAATGGGACCAGGAGGTCGTCCGCGGCTCGACCGAGGACGGCGAGTTCATCATCTTCTACATGCACGACGGGCGCGTCGCCGGGGCGCTGTCGGTGGGCCGGTCCGAAGATCTCGAGCACGCGCGCCGGCTGCTCGCGGCGGGTACCGCCGTTGGCGACCGTGTCGACGAGCTTGCCGATCTGTCCACCGATCTTGCCGCGGTCTAAAGCTGCGGCCTCAAGCCCCGCGCAAACGGGCCGATGATCGTCAATAGAGCCGGGATCTTCGCTATGGTCGGATCCCGGCACGGCCACTGCGGATTGGTGTAATTGGCAGCACGGCTGACTCTGGATCAGTTAGTCCAGGTTCGAGTCCTGGATCCGCAGCCTCGCAGCATCTCTCGTATACACGTCTCGGAGTTCCTGTCAGGACGCTGACAGCCGAGCGTTGTTCTCGGTACAAATCACACCGGTAACCGGTCCAAAACGCTCCATAGCCGTTTGGATCGGGCATTTCCTGCCGATGTAACAAGGCGTATGAGCTTCCTGGCAGGGGGCCTACGGGCTGGCATCAGTCGTGCCCAGTCGTGCGCGAGCGCGCTCACAGTGCTGCTCGCTGTGGCGGTTGCGATCGCGCCTGCGCTCGCCGCGCCGGCGCGCGCCAGCGCAGCCTCGGGGCGGCCGCCGATGGGCGGTGGCCTGGGCCAGACGCAGAACAGCGGCGGCGGCACCAGCGCGGGGCTGCGCAGCGCTCCTCCGACCGGACAGGCGCTCGCGGGCACGCTCGATCAGATGACGGGCCTGGCGCCCGCCCAGGTCCAGTTGCACGACGTGTGTCCGGCCGTCGCCCCTGGCTTGGCGCGGTGCGCGGCGCAGGCCCTGGTCCTGAACTCGACCCACAAGCTGGTTCGGCCCGACGTGGCGCGAACGCGGCCGCTGGCCCTCCACCCGCGATCGGCGCAGCCCGCGGCGGCCACCGCCGCGACCGCGCCGGCGGTGAGCCAGCCGACGGCCGGGACCCCGGCGTATCTCCAGCAGGCCTATGACCTCTCCTACCTGTCTGGCGCGGCCGGTCGCGGGAACACGGTGGCGATCGTCGACGCATACGACGACCCGACCGCTGAATCCGACCTCGGCACATTCCGCAGCACCTCCGGGCTGGCCGCCTGCACCACGGCCAACGGGTGCTTTCGAAAGGTCAACCAGAGCGGGGCCGCGTCACCGCTGCCGGCGGGCGACAAAGGTTGGGAAGAGGAGATCTCGCTCGACCTCGATGCGGTCTCCGCGCTGTGCCCGAACTGCCACATCCTCCTCGTCGAGGCCAACTCGACGATGTCGACCGACATGACTGCGGCGATGCAGACCGCGGCGGCGCTTGGCGCCAAGCAGGTGTCCGACAGCTGGTCGGTCAGTTCGAGCGCGCCGGTGGGTGGGTCCTACACGCTGCCGGGCGTCGACGTCGTCGCCGCCCCCGGTGACCACGGCTATCCCGGCGCCGGGGTCGACAACTATCCGGCGGCCTTTGCCGGAGTCACCGCCGCCGGAGGCACGTCGCTCAGCGCCGCCAGCAACGGACAGGGGGGCCGAGGCTTCGCGGAGGCCGCTTGGTCGCTGAGCAACGGCTGGGGTGGGAGCTCGGGTTGTGACGTGAGGCTGGCCAAGCCGATGTACCAGTCAGACAGCGGCTGCGCGGGACGCGCGTATGCCGACGTTTCGGCGGACGCCGACCCGGCCACCGGCCTGAAGGTCTACGACAGCGGTAACGGTGGCTGGCTGCTGATGGGCGGAACCAGCCTGGCCTCGCCGCTGATCGCCGCGTATTACGCGATCACGGGCTTGAGCGCGACCACGCCGCAATGGGCGTACGCGTCGAGCGCCGTGCTCAACGATCCGGCATCGGGTTCGTCCGGCAGCTGCGCCCAGAACATCCTCTACATCTGCAACGCCGGTGTCGGCTACGACGGGCCTACCGGCGTGGGCTCGATCTCCGGCGCGGTTGTGGCCGGCGCACCCGGAATCGGCGGTCCGTCTGTCGGACCGGGAACGAACAACACCTACACCCAGAGCGCCTCGTCGATCGACGCCACGCTCACCGGCGGTATCTATCCCAACGGGCTCCAGACGACGTGGTGGGTCGAGTACGGGTTGAGCACCTCCTATGGACAGCACACGTCGACGTCGGACGTCGGCTCCGGCCAGGCGCTGGTGTCGCTCACCTCGACGCTCACCGGGCTGACGGGCTCGACGACGTATCACTACCGGTTTGTGGCGCAGAACAGCGACGGCACCACGTACGGCCCCGACTCCACTCTGCGCACGGCAACTCCCGGGTCGTCGCCGCCGGTAAACAGGGCGGCGCCTACGATCTCAGGCAGCCCACGGCGCGGGTCGCCGATGATGGCGCTGCCCGGGAGCTGGAGCGGCACCGTCACCGGCTACGTCTACCAGTGGCAGCGCAGCAGCGACGGAGGGGTCACCTGGTCGAGCATCTCGGGCGCGACGGGATCGACGTACGCGCCGGTGCTGGAAGACGAAGGTGCGCGGGTGCGCGTGTATGTATCGGCGACCGGCCCCGGTGGGACCGCGAGCGCGGTCAGCAGCGGTGCGGGCCCGGTCGCCATGGCCCCGCCGATCAACACAGGAGCGCCATCGGTCATCGGCTCCGCTCAGGTCGGCGCGACGCTCACCGCCGGCGTCGGGAGCTGGGACCCGGCAGCCGAAACGTTCACGTATTCCTGGCAGCGCGCCTACGGGTCGGGGGGCTTCCAGGCGATCCCCGGCGCGACGCGTTCGACCTACACCGTGGCGCCGAATGACCTCGGCGACACGATCAGGGTGATTGTTACCGCCACCAACCCCGACGGTACGGCAGCCGTCACCAGCCCGCCAACGGCGGCGATTGCGCCGGCCCCTCCGGCCCCGGTCGCTCCGGCCCCGTCGAGCCCCACCGCGTCGGCCCCTGCGCCACAGGCCACCGCGCCCAGTGCCAAGTCCCTGCCCTCGCTGTCGGGCGGCGGCGGTTTCGGTGCCAACGTGACCGTCACGCGTGGCGTGTTCGCCGGGGCGCCGGTGACCAGGTCCGTCACCCGAGTGATGCGCTGCACCCATAGCTGCACGGCCGTCGGAGCTCCGAACGCGCGGACCTACAAGATCTCGCCGGCGGATGCCGGAGCGGTGCTGCGCGTGATCGAGACGGCCTCGAGCGCCTCGGGCTCGACGACGGTCTGGTCGGCGAGATCGGTCGGCCCGGTCACCTCGGCCAACGCCGGCTTTGCGGTGCTCGGCTCGGGCCATGCCGCGGTCCGCGGCCGCGGAGGTCGGGCGCTCGCGGTCGCGATCCTCCACGGGAGAGTGCTCAGCATCCATCGCCCGCGTTCGCGCGGTCGGGCGCCGGCGCGGGCCTGGGCCTGTCCAGTCGCGGGCGTCACCGGTGGCGCGCCGCCGTCGTGCACGGCCGTGATCATGGTGCGCAGCAGCAGAACGCTGCGGCTCCCGAGCACATTCAGCGGGCGCGTGCGCGTGGTCGTAGTAGCGGCCCGCGGCTAGAGCGGGTCCGTGAACTCGGCGGGCTGCTTCTGCAGCCCGGCCGTGACCGCGGCAAGTTGGTTTGGAGAGCCGATCAGCGAGCTCTGGATCTCGGCCTCGAGCGCCAGCGTCTCGTCGGCGAGCCCCGTCCAGGAGGCGTTGAACAGCCGCTTGGCGCCGCGGATCGCGTCGGGCGACTTGCTCGCGATATCGGCGGCGAGCTCGCGCGCGGCCGCGAGCGGGTCGTCGGTCACGCGGGTGACCAGGCCGAGGCGCTGGGCCTCGGTCCCGTCGAGCAGCCGGCCCGTGAACGTCAGCTCCTTGGCCACGTCGATCCCCACCAGCCGCGGGAGCGTGCGCGTGATCGACATGTCGGGGATCAGGCCCCACTTGACCTCCATCACCGACAGCCGCGCGTCGGGCGTGGCGATTCTGATGTCGGCGCCGAGCGCGATCTGCAGGCCGCCCCCGAAGCAGTTGCCGTGGATCGCCGCGATCACCGGGACGGGCAGCCTCAGCCAGTCGTAGGCCGTGCGCTGAAACCAGTTGGGCGGCTCCTCGCGAAGCGGCGCGATGATCGCGTCGATGCCGGCGTCGCTCGACACGAGGCTCGCGAGATCCAGCCCCGAGCAGAAGCTGGGGCCCTCGCCGTGCAGCACGACCACGCGCACGCCAGGCTCGCTGGAGAGGCGCTCGGCGGCGGCGATGATCGCCTCGAACATCGGGCGGTCGAGGGCGTTGTGCTTGTCGGCGCGCGCGAGCGTGACGGTCGCGACGTGGTCTGCCACGTCGATGCGTACGCGATCTTCGCTCACAGCAACTCCACCGTGTCGCCGACCCGGATCTGGCCCTCCTCGACGACAGCCCCGTAGATGCCAAACGGCAGCGGCTCGGTGGTGGTCATCTCGCCCCGGTAGCTGCGCAGCATGTCGAGTGTCGGCAGGTCGATCTCGCCGGTGTCGGGATCGCGGCTGGTCGTCAGGCAGCGGCCCACGTTGCCGCCCCACGTGATCACGGCGCTGCCGATCCGCGTCGCGCGGCCCAGCCACGTGTCCTCTTCGTGAGCGTCCACGCCATCGATCTCGATCAGCATCCGGAAGCGGCGCCAGTCGATGTCGTGGTCGCCGTTCTCCTGCGCGAGCCGCGCCAGCGACGCGCGCGAGATCAGCGAGGCGACGGCCATCGACCCGCGGTCGATCGCGGACGTCCGGGCCTCGACGAGCTCGAGCGGCTGGCCGGCGTAGTCGCTGAGCGACTGGGCGAACGGTCCCTCCAGCAACCGCCCGCTGTCGGTGACCGAGAAGAACTTGGTCTCAACCTCCTCGCCAAGCTGAACATCTTCCTCGACGACCGCGCCGTCGGGGAACGTCAACTTCAGCCGCGGCTCGACGTACTCGGCGACGATCGCGTTCAGCTCGCCGAGCCGTTTGCCATTTATCAGGTGCCTGCGGCGATCGACGATGTAGAAGCGCCTGTTGTCGGGCACGCCGGTCCGCCTCAACTCGATCCTGTCGATCTCCTGAAGGCGGGTGCTCTTGACGGGCGTGATCGAAAGCGCTGTGACTGAGCTCGACACGCCCCAGACTCTACGGATTACGCCGCGGCCTGCTCGGCCCAGTCGCGATACAGCTCCCAATAGCGGCCCTCGGCCTCGATCAGCTCCTCGTGGGTCCCCGATTCGACGATCCGACCGTGCTCGAGGACGACGATCCGCCCGGCGTGCCGGATCGTGGACAGGCGATGGGCGATGACGATCGCGGTCCGCCCGGCGACAAGCCGCCGCATGCCGTGCTCGATCAGGCTCTCGGTGTGCACGTCGACGTTCGACGTCGCCTCGTCGAGCAGGAGGATTCTGGGATCGGCCACAAGCGCCCGGGCGAACGCCAGCAGCTGACGCTGTCCTGCTGACAGCTGAACTCCGCGCTCGCCGACCTGGGTGTCGTATCCGTCCTCGAGCGCCTCGATGAAGTGCTCGGCTCCGACCGCGCGAGCGGCAGCCGAGATCTCCTCGCCGGTCGCGTCCGGCCGCCCGAACGCGATGTTCTCGCGCACCGTGCCACTGAACAGGAAGCCCTCCTGCGGAACGATCCCGAGCTGCGAGCGAAGCGACTGCGCCGCGACGCTGCGCAGATCATGCCCGTCGATCCGCACGCTTCCTTCCGTTGGGTCGTAGAAGCGCGCGACGAGCTTTGCGAAGGTCGATTTGCCGGCTCCGGTGGCGCCGACCAGCGCGACCGTCTGGCCTGCCGGCACGACGAGGTCGATGTCCCGAAGCGCCCAGGCCGCATCCTCATCGGAGCCGTAGCGGAACGAGACGTGGTCGAGCGCAAGCTCGCCTCGCACGCGGGGCAGCGTGATCGCATCCTCGACGTCGTCCAGGTCCGGCTGCTCGTCGAGCAGCTCGAAGATCTTGTCGAGCGCGGCCATGCCCGACTGGTAGGTCGTGTACAGCTGCGAGAGGTTCTGGATCGGGTCAAAGAAGTTGTTCAGCGCCGCGATGAAGGCGAACACCACACCGGTGGACGTGTGACCGTTGATCGCCTCGACACCGCCGATCACGAGGATCTCGACGGTGACCAGCGCCGACAGGAACTCGACGCCGGGGAAGTACACGGCGTTGAGGTTGACGGTCGTCATGTTCGCCGCGCGGTTCTCGTCGTTGAGCTCGTTGAACCGCGCGATGTGCTTGGGCTCCTGTCCGAACGCACGCACGACGCGGATCCCCGACAGGCTCTCCTGCAGGTAGCCGGTGATCGCCGCGATCTTCTCGCGCGTCAGCCGGTAGGCGTCCGCGGAGGCGAGCCTGAAGATGAACGCTCCGACCGCCAGCACCGGCAGCGACAGGAACGTCAGCAGCGCCAGGTGAGGATCGAGCGCGAACAGGATCACGACGACGCCGATCAGCGTCAGCCCGGACTGGAACAGCGTCGCGATGCCGTCCTCGACGAGCTGGTCGAGCGCCTCGACGTCATTTGTCAGCCGGGAGATGATCACGCCCGCGCGGTTTCGCGAGTAGAACCCGATCGAAAGCTGCTGCAAGTGCGAGAACAGCTGCACGCGCAGGTCCTGCAGCGTGCGCTGGCCGACCCAGCC
>DASYFZ010000436.1:0-5672 GCA_036000295.1 Solirubrobacteraceae bacterium | reverse complement strand
ATCTCGATGGGCGGCTACGGCGCCGTGCTGCTCGCCGAGAAGCAACCCCGGCTGATCTCGGCCGTCGCGGCGATCAGCCCGGCGGTGTGGACGACCTACTCGCAGGCGCGCAGCGCCAACGCCGGAGCGTTCGCATCAGCTCCGGACTTCGCGAGCGACGACGTGACCACGCACGCATCGGCGCTGAACGGCATTCCGGTTCGGATCGCGTCCGGCACGGATGACCCGTTTCACCCGGGCGTCGTCGCGCTCGCCGAAGCGATGCCGAAATCCGCGGTCGTCGAGATCACGGCCGGCTGCCACGACCACTCGTTCTTCTCAAGCCAACAGCATCAGTCGCTCGCGTTCCTCGGCCGCCACCTGACGAGCGCGTGACGATCAGGTGATCAGGCCGCGGCCCGCCTCGACCACCCGCAGCGTGTGATGCCGGCAAACGCTCGAGGTCGCGGGCAAACGGGGCGAAGTGCACACAACGCGCTCGTGGCGCAACGGTCGTGCACTTTCCACTGCCATCCGAGGCAAATCGCACGCCCCTGGAGCCTCGCCGCACCGCGTGTGCGTTTTCCCATGTTTCCGGCGCCTGGCACCGTGGACGTCAAGCGCGCCGGCTACGCGCGACACTCATGTGATGCGACCCAATCCAATCCATGCAAGCGACGATCCCGAGGTGGTCCGGCAACTGATACGCGAAAACCCCTGGTGCACGCTCGTGAGCAGCAATGCCGGGCAGCTCGTTGCGTCCCACTATCCAGTGCTCCTCGACGAGGACTCGGCTGACTTGGCGGTGCTGACGCATGTGGGGCGCCCGGACGAAAAAGTCCACGGCCTCGGCGAGCAGGAGATCATGCTGATCGTCCAGGGCCGGCACGGCTACATCAGCCCAAGCTGGTACGAGGCCGGGACCACCCCGGCCCCGACCTGGAACTTCAGCGTTGCGCACTGCTACGGAGTGCCCGAGATCCTCGAGGCGGACGAGAACCTGCGAGTGCTGACGCGGCTTGTGGAGCATTTCGAGCGCCGCGTCGATCGGCCACAGTTCCTCGACGCCGAGTGGGGCTCGCAGTTGGCCAAGGGCACGGTCGGTCTACGGATACCGATCGCGCATTTTGTTTGCAAGATCAAGCTGAGCCACGATAAGAGCCGCGCAAACCAGCTGCGCGTCATCGCTGCCTTACGGGCGCCGGGCCCCTATCACCACCCAGCTCTGGCCGACGACATGGAGCGCTCGATCGCGGGTTGATCTAGCTGCCGGACCTCAGCCTTCGGTCGCACTTGTCCGGGCAGCGGGTGCAACGCGCCGGTAGGATCCTCGGCGGGGCTGCACGATGGAAGTCGATCCGAGGGACCAACGTTGACGTCATCATCGACCGCGCCGGGTGCCGGCGAGCCACTGGGCCGCGCGCGCGTCGTCGTGCTCGGCGCTGGGTTCGGCGGCCTCGAGCTGACGACGCGACTGTCTGAGGAGTTCGGAGACGAGCTCGAGCTCGTTCTGATCGATCAGAGCGATGCGTTCGTGTTCGGGTTCTCCAAGCTGGACGTCATGTTCGGGCGCGCGACCCCCGAGGCGGTCCGGCTTCCCTACGCGGACATCGTCAAGCCCGGCGTCAAGTTCGTTCAGAGCACGATTCGCACGATCGATCCGGAGACCAGACGCGTCCAGACCGACGCCGGCGAGTTCGAAGCGGACGTCCTGGTCGTGGCCCTCGGTGCAGACCTCGACCCCGCTGCCACGCCCGGATTGAAGGAGGGCGGCCACGAGTTCTATACGGTCGCCGGCGGATTTGCGGCACGCGACGTGCTCGATCGGTTCGAGGGCGGTCGCGTGATCATCGGCGTGCTGTCAACGCCGTTCAAATGCCCGCCGGCGCCGAGCGAGACAGCGCTGCTGCTCCACGAGCACCTGGTGGCGAGAGGCCTTCGCGACAGCTCGGCGATCTCGCTGGTGATGGATTTCGGGCGGCCGATCCCGCCGTCGCCCGCAGCATCCGCGGCGCTGCTGGATGCGTTTGCCGACCGCGGAATCGAGTGGCACCCGAGTCGCGAGGTGTACGAGCTCGATCCTGCTCGCAACGTCGCGCACCTGCGCGACGGCGGCGAGATGCCCTACGACCTGTTCCTGGCCGTCCCGGTCCACCGCGCTCCGCGCGTGGTCCTCGAGGCGGGGCTGACGAAGGATGGATGGATCCCCGTTGACCCGCTGACGTTCGAGACTCCGCACCCGCGCGTCTACGCGATCGGCGACGTGGCAGCGGTCGGAACGCCGCGGGCCGGCGTGTTCGCCGAGGGGCACGCAGCGGTGGCCGCCGAGCACATCGCCGCACGGATCCGCGGAACCAGCAGCCCCGCCCAATACGACGGCCATGGCATCTGCTACCTGGAGTTCGGAGACGACGAGGTGGGAATGGTGGACGTCACCTTCTTCGGAGATCAGCGGAGCGGAGAGCTGATCGGCCCGTCCGCCGACCTTGCCGCCGAGAAGGGCCGGTTCGGATCAAGCCGGGCGATGCGCTGGTTCGGACGCGAATGGAGCGCAGTCCCGGCCTAGATCGGCACCAATATGGGTGGCCGACGGCGCCAATATCGGTGTTGTTCCCGATGCGGCCCGCCACGCCTGTCCTTACGTTGCACCCTCGACCGGTAACTCCCAATCAGAAGCGAGGGACAACATGTTCAGGCACATTCAAATCAGGCGTTCGGTTCTGGCGGCAGCGGCCGTGACCGTGGCCGCGCTCCCGGCGGGTGCGCAGGCCCGGCCGCTCTTCGACCCGGCACCTGTGCACACAGCCCCGCCCGCAGGGGTCACTACCGTCGTGCACCAGCCCGAAGCGAGCGGCCCGGCAGGCTTCCAGTGGGACGACGCGGGAATCGGTGCGGCCGGGGCGATCGTGCTGCTCGGCGCGGGCGCCGGGGCGGCGACGACGATTCGTCGCCGCCGTACGCGCCATGTTGCCACAGCCTGAATTGCGCGCGGGGCCGGGGGCTCGTCCCCCGGCCCGGACAGTCAGATCGGTGCGTGGGAGACTGTCCGCGGTCATGGCGAACGCGGGTCCCGCTCGGTTCGGTGACGCGCTGCTGGAGCGCGAGTCGCAACTTGCCGCGTTCGCGGCGCTGCTGAGTGAGGTCCGGGCCGGCTCGACCGGGCGATTGGTGCTCGTTGGCGGCGAGGCCGGGGCCGGGAAGACGGCGATGCTCGAGCGCTTTTGCCACGACATCGGCAGCTCGAGCCGCCTGATGTGGGGTGCGTGTGCGCCGCTGCAAACGCCGCGTCCGCTCGGACCGTTGCTCGATGTCGCCGAGACGATCGGAGGTCAGTTCGAGCGCGCCGTCGCGGCTGCGGAACGTCCGTACGAGGTCGCGACGGCCCTCCTTCGCGAGCTTCGCCGCAGGGCGCCGACGGTGCTGGTGCTGGAAGATCTGCACTGGGCCGACGAGGCCACGATCGACGTCCTGGCGCTGGTCGGTGCCCGGATCGCGACGGCTCCAGCGTTGGTGCTCGCCAGCTATCGCGATGATGAACTCGACCGAACGCACCGGCTGCGCGTGGTGCTGGGCGAGGTCGTCCGCACCCCCGGACGGATCACCGTCGACCCACTCTCCAAGGCAGCCGTGGCCGAGTTGGCGGCGCCGCACCACGTCGATGCCGAGGAGCTTTACGTGCGTACGGGCGGGAACCCGTTCTTCGTCACCGAGGTGCTGGCAACCGATGGTCAGACGGTCCCCGCGACGGTCCGGGATGCGGTGCTCGCACGGGCCGCGCGGCTGACGGACGCGGCGCGGGCCCTGCTCGATGCGATCTCGGTGATCCCGGGCGGATGTGAGCTCTGGCTTCTCGATGAGCTTGCGAGCGAGCAGGTCGAGCATCTCGCCGAGTGCGTGGCGTCGGGGATCGTCGCCGCTGTGAACGCAGGCGTCGCGTTTCGACACGAGCTGGCGCGGCTGGCGATCGAGGAATCGGTTCCGGCGGACCGAAAGCGGGCGCTTCACCGTCGCGCCTTGTCCGTCCTGGGCGCAGGGCCCGTCAGCGAGGCAGACGCCGCGGTGCTCGCTCATCATGCAGAGCTCGCGGGTGACGCCGACGGCGTGCTCCAGTGGGCGACGCTTGCTGCGCAGCGGGCGGCAGCGTCCGGGGCACATCGTGAGGCCGCCGCACAGTATGCGCGCGCGCTGCGTCACACAAGCTCAATGCCCACCGGTGAGCGCGCCACGCTGCTCGAACGCCGCGCCGACGAGTGTTACCTGACTGCAGAGCTCGAAGAGGCGATCGATGCCCAGCAGGAGGCGGTCGACATTCGCCGTGGGCTCAGGGACCGGATCGCGGAGGGAAATGCGTTGCGCGCACTGTCGCGACTGCTGTTCTTCGCCGGACGCGCTGACGAGGGCGAGCCGATCGCGCTGGAGGCGGTGGATCTGCTGCAACGAGGACCGCCGGGCCATGACCTGGCGATGGCGTACGGCAACATCTCGCAGCGGCGGATGGTTGTCGACGAACGCGAAGCCGCGCTCGAGTGGGGTAGGCGCGCGCTGCAGCTTGCCGAACGGCTCGGAGACACCGAGGCTCAGGTGTACGCGCTCACGAACATGGGCATGGCCCAGGCCGACGCGGGGATCGATGGCGGCAAGGACCTGTTGATACGAGCGCTCGCGCTCGCGCGGTCGAGCGGACTCGACGAGCACGCCGGACGTGCCTTCAACGGGCTCGTCATGTGGCCGATCCGCATCAGGCAGTTCAACGACGTCGGCAGCTATCTCGAGGACGGCCTCGAGTTCTGCGAGCAACGAGGTCTCGACACGTGGCGGTTGTATCTGCTCGCGTGCCGCGCCAGCATCGAGCTCGCGCGCGGCGAGTGGGACGCGGCGGCCGATTCGGCAGAGCTCGTGCTGCGCAATCCGCGGAGCGCGCGCGTGGCTCGGGTGTGGGCGCTCACCACGCGGGGTCTGATCAGGGCGCGGCGGGGCGACCCGGACGCGTCGGAGTCGCTGGCAGAGGCGCACGAACACGCCGGGCGGGCGCGCGAGCTCATGCAGATCTCGCCGGAGACCGCCGCGCGCGCAGAGCTGGCATGGCTCGCGGGCGCCAATGCCACGGTCAAACGCATAACCGAGCCTGCGCTCGCGCTCGGGATCGAGCGCGGGATCGCGTGGGTCGTTGGCGAGCTCGCATACTGGCGCTGGCAGGCGGGCGTCGACGAACAGCTGCCCACCGCGCTGCTCGCAGAGCCCTACCGGCTGTCGATGACCGGGGACTGGGCCGCAGCGGCGCAGCTTTGGAGAGAGATCGGCTGCCCGTATGAGGCCGCGCTGGCACTGGGCGGCGCCGACGAGGAGCCTGCGCTTCGGCAGGCGCTCGAAGAGTTGCGAGGCCTGGGGGCTCGCCCGGCTACGGCGATCGTCGCGCGGCGGCTGCGCGCGCTCGGAGTGCGTGGCGTTCCGCGCGGGCCGCGGCCGAGCACACAAGAGAACCCCGCGGGCCTCACCACGCGCGAGCTCGAGGTGCTCGCCCTCGTGGCCGAGGGGCTGCGCAACGCGGAGATTGCCGAGCGGCTGATCGTCACCCGCAAGACCGTCGACCACCACGTCTCCGCGATCCTGCGCAAGCTCGACGCGCCCACCCGGGGCCAGGCCGCCGCGGCTGCGCTCCGGCTGGGCCTGCTCCAACGGGCCGAGAATTAGGG
>DASYFZ010000396.1:0-4608 GCA_036000295.1 Solirubrobacteraceae bacterium | reverse complement strand
CGGGAAGCCGACGATCACGTCGGTGGTCACGTTTACCTGGGGCACCGACGCCCGCAGTGCCTTAATCTGGTCGATGTACTCGGCCGCGGTGTAGTGGCGGCCCATGTCGCGCAGCACCTGGTCGTCGCCGGACTGCATCGGCACGTGCAGGTGCGGACAGACCTTGGGCTCTGTGGCCAGCGCATCGAGCAGCGAATCCTTGACGTGGATCACCTCGACGCTGGACAGCCGCACGCGCTGGACGCCGGGCACGCGCGCAACCTCCACCATCAGCTCTCCTAGCTCGAGCCCGTGCTCGGGATCGCGGTAGTCGCCGACGCTGATCCCCGTCATCACCATCTCGGGCTGGCCCTGCCCCACGCGCCGCCGGACCTCGCCGAGCACCGCGCTCGCCGGGCGCGATCGCGCCGAGCCGCGGACGGTCGGAATGATGCAGTAGGCGCAGTGGCAGTCGCAGCCGTCCTGCACCTTGACGAACCCGCGTGTGCGCGCGGCTTGCTGGGCTTGCTCGCGCGCGAGCACGTCGTGGTCGAGGTCCACGCAGGCGCCAAGGTCGCCGGCCATTGCGGCCGCAACGTCCTCGGCGGTCCCGACGAACGGGCGCACCCGTGGATCGATCTCGGCGAACTGCTCGGAGCGAAGGTTCGTCGCGCATCCGGAGACGAACACCTGCTGCGTGTCGGCCCGAAGCGAGCGCCTCACCGATTGGCGCGACTTGGCCTCAGCCTCGCTGGTGATGCAGCACGTGTTGATGACGTGCAGCTCGGCCTCGTCCTCGGGCGCCTCGCTGTGGCCGGCTTGCAGCAGAGCGCTGCGCGCGAGCATCGCGTCGGCCTGCGAGACCTTGCAACCCAGGAACTTGACCGCAAACGTGGCCATCTGCGGGCACCGTAGCGCGGGGACTGCGCGCGGTGACGCTCGGTCCGCGGGCTCACCCCCGAGCCCGCGGACTCCAGCGCACCGGCCTACCCGCGATTGGACGACGTTCGTACTCCCCGGCCGACGCCTTTGGGTGTCCTCGGGGCGGCGCGGGTTGAGAGGAGAGAGGGTTCTTCAAACGCAAGTCCAGCCCGAGGCTTAGGCCTCGGTGCGACGACGTCGAGGAGCAGGCCACCGACTGTCACTCCGATCGCGAGCGGGTTGAGCATTGATCCACCTCCTTTCGTGTGCCCCCACTTGCAGGGTGACCACAGGATCCGCGTTCGGCGCGGCGCGGACATGGGCCGCGTGGACAAGATTCGGCGGCTTGGAGTTGTCCACGCTGCTGAGCATGTGGGCAATATGCCCAGATGCTCAGCACGCTCGGCCTCAGCCGCGCTCGAGCAACAGCGCTCCCCACTCCCCGGATTCGCGGCGATCTGCTTCCCGCAGCCCTGCCGCCGCGAACGCCTCGGCGATCCCGTCGGCTTCGGCGACCAGCAGGCCGCTGGCGATCAGCCGTGCCGGCACCCGCTCCAGCGACGCAGCCAGCCGCGGCGCCCAGGCACGCAACAGCGGCCCCAGCAGGTTCGCCGTCACCGTCTGGGCCGCCGGCACATCCTCGGTGCGCAGGTCAAAGCGCCGCACCTCGAGATCGACCTCGTTGACGGTCGCGTTGTCGGCCGTGGCCTGCACGCTTGCCGGATCGTTGTCGAGCGCCAGCACCGGCGTGTATCCCAGCCGCGCGGCCGCGATCGCGAGCACGCCCGAGCCGCAGCCCAGATCGACGAACGATCCCGTGGCAGTCGGCAACTCGAGCAGCATCTCCAGGCATAGCCTGGTCGTGGCGTGCGCCCCGGTCCCGAATGCCTGACCGGGGTCTATGACCAAATCGATCGAATTAGTTTGCGTCGGCTCCCAGGGTGGCCGCACGGTCAGCCTGTCGCCGATCACGACCGGCCGATGAAACTCCCGCCACCGCTGCGACCAGTCGTCCGCGATCTCCGTGGTGACCACCTCGACCAGCGCACCCCCGGCCGACGCCTCGAGATCGGGCAGCGCCGGCAGCTCCCCTGGCGCGCCATAAACCGCGTACTCGACGACGTCGTCGCCGATCTCGACCTCTTCGACGCCTCCCGGCGCCAGCTCGAGCAGCTCCGCGAGCACCAGCTCCGCCTGATCGCGGCGGACCCGGACCGCGAGCCGGATCACCGCCCGCCGAAGGCCCGCTTGAGCTTGCCGAACACGCCCTCGTCGGTGCGAAGGTTGTGCTCGGTCATCGAATCAGCCAGCTGCTCGAGCAGCTCGCGCTGCTGGCGGTTGAGGTGCCGTGGGACGACCACGTTGACAACCACGCGAAGGTCTCCGGTGCGCCGGCCGCGCAGCGCGGGCATGCCGGCGCCGCGGATCACGAGCGTCTCGTGCGGCTGGATTCCGGCGGGGATCTCGAGCTCTGTGTCGCCGTCGACGGTGGGAACGGTTAACGTCGTGCCGAGCGCGGCCTGCGGCGCCGCGACGTCGACCGCGGTCACGAGGTCGTCGCCATCGCGCAGAAAGCGGGAGTCCTCACGGACGCGGACCAGCACGTACAGGTCTCCCGCCGGGCCGCCGCGCTCGCCGGCGTGACCCCGGCCCGTGACCCGGACCCGCTGGCCGTCGGCGATCCCGGCGGGGATGTCGATCGAAACCTTGGGGCGCTCGACCTTGCGGCCGCGCCCGTGGCACACCTCGCACGGCTCCTTGGGCACGCGGCCGTCGCCGTGGCAGGTGTCGCACACCGCCGTGCGCATGACCTGGCCGAACGGCGTGCGCTGCACGGCGCGCAGCTGGCCTGACCCCTGGCAGCGCGGGCAAGTCTCGATCGGCGTCCCGGGCTCGGCGCCGTTGCCACGGCAGTGCTCGCACACGGCCACGACCTCGTAGCTGACCTCGGCCGTGGTTCCGTGCAGCGCTTCGGACAGCGAGATCTCCGCCGAGACCGCCACGTCGCCGCCCTGTACGGCACCGCCCGCGGCACGCGCGCCGAACAGGTCACCGAAGGCGCTGGAGCCGCCGAAGAACGCCTCGAAGATGTCCGACACCGAGCCGAACGCCTCGTAGTTGGGGGCCCAGCCCCCGCTGCGCAGGCCCTCGTGGCCATAGCGGTCATACGTCGCGCGGCGCTCGGGGTCAGACAGCACCTCGTACGCCTCGGCGGCCTCCTTGAACTTGTCCTCGGCCTCCGGGTCGTCGGTGTTGACGTCGGGATGCAGCTCCCGGGCAAGCCGGCGGAAGGCTTTCTTGATCGTGGCGTCATCCGCGTCGCGGGAAACGCCCAGCACCTCGTAGTAGTCGCGTGTCGCGCTCATCGCCACTTTTATACCCCGGCCTCGTTCATCGCTGGTCGTAGACGTCGGCGATGAAGGTCGACAACTGACTGGCGGCCTCGCGCACCGACCGGATCGCCCGGCCGTAATCCATACGCAGCGGCCCGATCACCGACACCGCCCCGAGGTGGCGCTGCGGCAGGCCGTAGCCGGCCGCGACGAGCGCCAGCGACCGCAGCGCGGGGGCGTCGTTCTCTGTACCGATCCGGACGAGCACGTCGCGCTCGGACAGCGCCGAGCGCAGCACGCCCAGCAGCGTGAACCGGCGCTCGAGCATGTCCATCAGCGAGTTGAGCTCGGACACCTCGGTGAACCGATCGCCACTGAGCAGGCGCGAGGTGCCCTCGACGTACAGGCCATCCTGAGCGCTCTCCTCGAGGTCGGTGAAGACCGGAGAGAGCGCTTCGAGGAACGCACGCTCGGCGGCCGACAGCGACGGATCGTGCAGCCGCTGATGCAGCATCCGGGCCCCGAGGCCGAGGCCGACCAGCCGCTCGTTCAGATAGCTCGAGGTCCAGTCGGCGAGCCCGGCGTCGATCGGGCGCGAGAACGTGAACAGCCGCTTGGTCACGCCGCCCGTCGAGGTGATCACCACGACCATCAAGACCTGCGGCTGCAGCAACAGCACCTCGATGTGACGGATCGTCGAGGTCTCGATCGGCGGGGCGGTGACGATCGCCAGCAGGTTGGTGACCTGCGACAGCGTCTCGGTGGTCACGCGCATCGCCTCGTCGAGCTCGCGGCGCACCAGCGACAGCGCCAGCGGCGGATCTGAGTGCTCGGTCGGCAGCAGGCGATCGACGAAGTAGCGGTAGCCGGCCTCGGTCGGGATGCGCCCGGCGGACGTGTGCGGGTGTGCGAGCAGGCCGGCGTCCTCGAGGCTCGCCAGCTCGTGGCGGATCGTCGACGGGCCCCACTGGACCTCTGCCGACAGCGCCTTGGAACCCACGGGCGTGCCGCCCTCGAGGTAGCCATCGACGACCATGCGCAGCACCAGCTCTTGGCGTTCGGTCAGCACGTGGTTGATTGTAGGAGGGGTCCCCGCGGCCCCCGGGAGGATGCCGAGCTAGAGCGCGATCTCCGCCACGCCGCGGCGAATGATGCGCTGGCCGGACTGCTCGGCCTCGGAATCGACGATCGCGATCCCATCGTCGGCCTCGCGCACGGTGCCGGTCACGACGATCTCCTCGCCCATCCGGCCCATGCCGCGGAACTGGACCGCAAGCGACCGCAGCTTGTCGGGGCCGCCGGCGGCGTCTGTGTGAGCGCGCGCCACCTGCGCCATCGTCCACAGCCCGTGCAGGATCCGCCCGGGCAGGCCGAC
>DASYFZ010000387.1:0-5430 GCA_036000295.1 Solirubrobacteraceae bacterium | reverse complement strand
CGCAGCAGCCCGTCGACGTCCCAGTCCTCGATGAAGTCGCCGGCGGTGTACTCCTGCACGAGGCGCTCGATCAGCGTCGAGATCTCCTCGCGCGCGGCGTCGCTCATGTCGCGGCCCTCGAGGATCTCGTCGCGGTAGTTGTAGACCACCTCGCGCTGCTGGTTGAGCACGTCGTCGTACTCGAGCGTGTGCTTGCGCTGCAGGAAGTGCTGCTCTTCGACCTTGCGCTGGGCCTTCTCGATCTGCTTGGAGAGCATCCCGGCCTCGATCGGCTCCTCGTTGCCCTCCTCGTCGGTGCTCCCGAGGCGATCCAGGATCTTGTAGATCCGCTCGCCCGCGAACAGCCGCACGAGGTCGTCCTGGGCCGACAGGAAGAAACGCGACTCGCCGGGGTCGCCCTGGCGGCCGGAGCGGCCGCGAAGCTGGTTGTCGATCCGCCGCGACTCGTGCCGCTCTGTCCCGAGGATGAACATGCCGCCGGCTTCCAGCACCTGCTCGCGCAGGCCCTCGACGCGGCGCTCGATCTCTGGAAGCACCTTGGCGTAGTGCTCGTCGTAGTCGGGATCGCCGGGGTGCAGTCCGAGCTTGGCGACCTCGAGCTGCGTGAGATGCTCGGCGTTACCGCCGAGCTTGATGTCGACGCCGCGCCCGGCCATGTTGGTGGCGATCGTGACCGAGCCCGGCGAGCCCGCCTCGGCGATCGTCTCCCCCTCGCGCTCGGCGTGCTCGGGCTTGGCGTTGAGGACCGTGTGCTTGATCCCTCTGCCGGTCAGCACGTTGGAGAGCGTCTCTGACTCCTCGACGGAGATCGTCCCGACGAGGACAGGCTGGCCGGCCTTGTGCCGCGACTCGATCTCACGCACGACGGCGCTGCGCTTACCGTCTTTGGTCTTATAGACCTGGTCGTTCTGGTCCTTGCGGACCATCGGGCGGTTGGTCGGTACCTGGACGACCGCCAGCTCATAGATCTTCATGAACTCGGTCGCCTCGGTGAGCGCCGTCCCGGTCATCCCGGCGAGCTTGTCGTACATCCGGAAGTAGTTCTGCAGCGTGACCGTGGCGAGCGTCTGGTTCTCCTCCTGGACGCGGACGCCCTCCTTTGCCTCGACGGCCTGGTGCAGGCCCTCGGACCAGCGCCGGCCCTCGAGGATGCGGCCGGTGAACTCGTCGATGATCTTGACCTCGCCGTCGATCACCGCGTAGTCGACGTCGCGCTTGTACAGCGACTCGGCCTTCAGCGCTTGGATCAGGTGGTTGACCATGTGGCCGTTCTCGGCGCGGTACAGGTGGTCGATCCCGAGGAAGCGCTCGGCCTTTTCGACCCCCCGCTCGGTGACGGCGACGGTCTTGTGCTTCTCCTCGAACTCGTAGTCGAAGTCCGCGACGAACTCCCGCTTCATCCTCGGGTCCATGCCCTCCGGCGTCTTGCCGGCCTGCATCTTCGGCGCCAGGCGCGCGAACTTGGCGTACAGGTCGGCGGCCTGCTCGGGGGCGCCGGAGATGATCAGCGGCGTCCGCGCCTCGTCGATCAGGATGTTGTCGACCTCGTCGACGATCGCGTAGGTGTGGTACTGCGACTTGCCCTCCTCGGGCTTCTCGCGACCGCCGTGCTGGACCTTCTCCTCCAGGGTGGTCGCCATGTTGTCGCGCAGGTAATCGAAGCCGAACTCCGAGTTGGTGCCGTAGGTCACGTCGGCGGCGTAGGCGTCGCGCTTCTCCTCGTAGGGCTGCATGTTCTGGAGCACTCCGACGGAGACGCCGAGCATGTCGTAGATCGGCTTCATCCACATCGCGTCGCGCCGGGCCAGGTAGTCGTTGACGGTCACGATGTGCACGCCGCGGCCCGCGAGCGAGTTGAGGACCACCGGCAGCGTGGCGGTCAGCGTCTTGCCCTCACCGGTCTTCATCTCGGCGATCGCGCCGTCGTGAAGCACCATCCCGCCGATCAGCTGGACGTCGAAGTGGCGCATGCTCATCGAGCGCCGTCCGGCCTCGCGCACGAGCGCGAAGCACTCGAACAGCAGATCGTCGAGCTTCTCTCCGCCCCGCGCACGCTCGCGCAGCGCGTCGGCGGTCTCTCTCAGCTCCTCGTCTGTGTATGTCTCGAGCTCGGGCTCGAAGGCGTTGATTCGTCCTACGCGCTGTTCGTAGGTTTTGAACTTCTTCGCCTCGCCCATGCGCAGCGCGCGGTCGAGAAAGGACATGGGTTTAGCGTAGCAGTGGCTATGGGCTCCCAGAGCGTGCGATCGGGCCCTGATCAGCGCGGCGAGAGCATCCGCTGATCGAGTGGATCGGCGCTCGCCTGCGCGCGCAGCGCGCGTCCGATCACGAGCCGCTGGATCTCGCTCGTGCCCTCAAAGATCGTGTAGAGCTTCGCGTCGCGATACCACTTCTCGACCGGGAAGTCCTTGATGTATCCCCAGCCGCCCATCGTCTGGATCGCCTGCTCGCTGGCGCGCACGGCGAGCTCTGATGCCTTGAGCTTGGACATCGACCCTTCAGCGTTCTCGAACGGCTTGCGCTGGGCGGCCATCCACGCGGCTCGCCACGTCAGCAGCCGCGCGGCGTCGAGCTCGGCGGCGAGGTCGGCGAGTGGGAACGCGACCCCCTGGTTCTCGATGATCGGCTGTCCGAACGCCTCGCGGTGCGCGGCGTAGTCGCGCGCGAACTCGATCGCCGCGCGCGCGATCCCGATTGCCTGGGCGGCGACCATCGGGCGCGTTCGCTCAAACGCGCCGAGCGCAGCCGAGCTGCGGCGGTGCACGGCCGATGCGGCCCCGCCCTCCTGTTCGGGCGCCAGCGGCTTGCGGCCCTGCTCTGACTCGCGGCCTTTGGCGATCCGCTCCTGCAGGCGCTCCCAGCCGCCGAGCAGCTGATCGCCGGGCACACGGCAGTCCTCGAGCACGATCTCGCCGGTATGGGACGCCCGGCAGCCGAGCTTGTCGAGCTTTCGCAGCATCGATAGCCCCGGCGTGCCCTTGGGGACGATGAACACCCCCTGGCCTCGGTGGCCCGCCTCCGGGTCGACGGTCGCGACGACGACGTGAACGTCGGCGATCCCGCCGTTGCCGATGAACACCTTGTGCCCGTCGATCACCCAATCGTCGCCGTCGTGGCGCGCCCGGGTCTGGATCGCGCGGATGTCCGAGCCCCCGCTCGGCTCGGTCACGGCCAGCGCGGCAAGCTTGATATCGCCCGGGGTCCCGAAGCATTCGGGCGCCCAGCGCACGAGCTGCTCGTCGGTCGCTGCCTGCCGGATCGCCGCCAAGGCCAGCGCCGGCATCACGATCGACAACCCGATCCCGGCACACCCCCAGAAGAGCTCCTCCATCAGGATCGGGAGCGATAGCCCCGTGGGGTCGACCGACAGCTGCGCATACAGCTCCCACCCGTAGAGGCCGTGTCTCGCGGCCTCCTCGAGCACCGGCCAGGGGAACTCCTGCGCCTGGTCGTATTCGGAAGCCACCGGACGGATCACGTCACGTGCGAACTGGTGCGTCTTGTCCCGCAGCTCCGACTGCTCGTCGGTCAGCTCCAGCGAGAAGCTCATCGTTCGTCCCTTTCGTCTTCGTCATCGTCGGATCGGTCGAGCACGGCATTCATCGTCGCGAGCGCGTTCCATGCGCTCGGGAACCCGGCGTACACGGCGACCTGGCGCAGAACCTCGCGGATCTGATCCTCGCTGGCACCCTGCCGCAGGGCGCTGCGAACGTAGACACCGAGCTGGAGCTGTTGACCCAGGCAGGCGAGCATCGCGACGGTGCACAGAGCCCGAGTCCTCGAATCAAGCGTGTCGCCCGCGTATACCTCTCCGTAGACGAAGTCGATCACGTAGCGATGAATCTCGGGATCGAGCCCCTCGAGGTAGGCGCGCCCCCGGTCGACGTTCTCGTGCCCGAGAAACCGGGCCATGACCTCGGCGCCTGGCTCACTCATCGGACGCACCCCGCTGCGCGATGTATGACGCCGGGTCGAACGCGACCCGGATCCCTGTGGAAGCGAACTTGCCGACGACCTCGCCGTCGGCGAGCACGTCGGCCTCGGCCCAGACCAGACGGCCGCCGGCCCGCACAACTCGAGCCTCCGCCCGCAGGCGCGCGACCCTCTTGGCGCTGACCGGCCGGATGAACCGCGCGAAGATGTCGATCGTCGTGATCGCACTCTTCTGGATCTCCTCGTCGTCGAGGATCGTCGTCGTCGCGGCCGCCATCGCCGCGTCCGCGAGCGCTGTCGCCACGCCTCCCTGAATCACTCCCAGCGGATTGCCGAGCGCTTCGCTGGCTTCCATCTCGTACGTCGCCGCCCCGCGCTCGAACTCCACGAGATGCATGCCGAGGGTCTCCGACACCGGCGAGCGCAATTCACCCGCCTTGGTCTTGGTCAACATCTCGTCGACGAAGTTGTGGCTCATGCCTTCCATCCAGTCGATTTGTCATTGTTACTTGCCAGTAACCTTACCCGCCAGTAAGATCACGTAACCATGGCTTCCGCATCCCCCAGCGCAGCCCGTCGCCGTATGCCCCGAGCAGAGCGCGAGCAACGGATGCTCGACGCGGCGGGCAAGGCGTTCGCGCATGACGGGTACCACGATGCGTCGATGGACGAGATCGCTCGAGCCGCGGGGATCTCGAAGCCGATGCTCTACAACTACTTCGGCTCCAAGGAGGGGCTCTACGTCGCCTACGTCCGGCGTTCAGGCAGGACACTGCTGCAGCAGATGCGCGACGCGGCCGCCCCCGAGGCACCGGCCGAAGTGCGGCTGCGAGCCGGCGTGCTCGCGTTCCTGAGCTACGTGGAAGACCATGGCGCGGGCTGGGCCGTGCTGCACCACGAGACGACGACGGAGGGCGGCCCAATCGCCGCGCAGGTCGCCGAGCTACGCCTGCAGATCGCCCGGATGCTCAGCGGCCTGTTCGGAGGGCGAGACGCGTTCGCCCACGCGTTCGTAGGCGCGGGTGAGAGCCTTGCCGGCTGGTGGCTCGCTCACCCGGAGCGCACAAAGGAGGAGGTCGCAACGCTGCTGCTGGACATCGCCTCGCTGGGCTTGGGTGAGGCCGCCGCGAGCGAGCGGGCGTTGCGGTGAACGAGCGTCGCGACGGCGCCGAGCGGCGCCGCGGGCGCGGCAGGCGGCGGCGCGACCCGGTGTCTGTCGCCCTACGCGAGCCGCACCGCGTGCTCGAGCCGCTGGAAACCTGAGGCCGCTAGGCGGCCGAGGAGACGTCCCCAGGAACTTCGGGCGGCGCGGCCTCGGTCTGTTCGAGCGCCGCTGCCCGGGCCTCCCTGCGCTTTCGCCGCTTGTCGCGATGGCGCTTGACCTGGACGGCCAGCGAATCGGCGCACAGGTTGATCGAATGGACAAGATCGGGTGACGCATCGCGTGCGCGCAGAGTGACTCCCTTGAGGTGCAGGGTCGCCTCGGCGACCTGTGAG
>DASYFZ010000364.1:0-8451 GCA_036000295.1 Solirubrobacteraceae bacterium | reverse complement strand
CTGATGCCCAGCCGCTCGGAGATCTCGGCGTTGGTCAGGCGACCGGGAGGGATCGCCGAGCCGACAGACACAACCGCCGGATAGACGCGCGGCGCGTCCTGGCGCTGCAGGGCGGCGCGCAGCTCCGGCGTCGAACCGTTGCCCTCAAGCACTGACGAGCTCCACATCGCGCAGCGTGCGCTTGACGAGTCCGGTGAGCACGCGTCCAGGACCGACCTCGACGAACCGCTCGGCCCCGAGCTCGTGCAGGGCCAGCAGGGTCTCGCGCCAGCGAACCGGACTGGTCAGTGCAGCGGTGAGCTGGGCGGCTATGTCATCGAACGGCGCGGCGGTCACGGCCGACAGAACCTTTACGCGCGGCTCGGAGATCTTGACGTTCCTGACCGCCTTCTCGAACTCCGGCACGGCGTCTCGCATCATCGGCGAGTGAAACGCCCCGCTGACCGGCAGGTCGATCGCTCGCAGCCCGAGTTCTTCGGCGGCCGCGGCCGCGCCAGGCAGCGCGTCGCGCGCGCCCGAGAGGACGACCTGCTGCGGGGAGTTGTCGTTAGCGACCGCGAGGCCGTGCGCTTCTGCAAGCTCTGCCGCGTGGTCCGCGGCGCCCCTGCCGACGATCGCAAGCATGCCGCCGTCGCCCGCCTTCTCGCCGGACTCCTGCATCAGGCGTCCGCGAAGCGCCACGAGCTCGAGCCCGTCGCGCTCGCGCAGCGCGCCTGCGGCGACGAGCGCGGCAAGCTCGCCGAGCGAGTGGCCGGCCATGAGGTCTCCATCAGGGCGCCCGAGCGACTCCCAACCCGCGAGGCTCGCGCAGAAGATCGCCGGCTGGGCGTAGTTGGTGCCCTGTTCGGCCTTCGCAAATGGGTCTTCGCCCACGATTTCGGCCGCTTGCTCAAGTAGATCGGGGCGGACATCGGCGACCAGATCGCGCATTTCGGGGGTCTGGCTGCCCTGCCCGGGAAACAGGATTGCTGTTGTACTCATGCGTTTGAACGTACGCAGGGAGCGGGCAGCAGATACAGCTGGGTCATCGACTTCCCCCCGTTCGGGGGGAAAAACGTTCTAATTTCCTGCATCACCTCGACTCTGGAGCGATCCCTTGAGCCTCCCCTCCCCGAGCCCTGACACGGCCGCCCTAGTCACCGGCGCTTCCGCCGGAATCGGCGCATGCATCGCGCGCGAGCTCGCCAAACGCGGCCACGGCCTCGTGCTCGTCGCCCGCCGCCGCGAACGCCTGGAGGAGCTGGCGAAGGAGCTGTCGGAGGCGCACGGCATCAGGGCCGAGGCGATCGGCGCCGATCTGTCCAAGGCGGCGTCGGTCGCGCGGTTGCCGGGGCGCATCGAGAGCCTCGGGCTCGAGGTCGACGTGCTCGTCAACAACGCCGGTTTCGCTACCGGCGGGCCGTTCCACGAATCCGATCCCGAGCGGGAGCTCGAGCAGGTCCGTGTGCTCGTCGAGGCGCCGGTGGCGCTGATCTCCGCATATGCGCCGCAAATGGTCAAGCGCGGCAGCGGCGCCATCCTGAACGTCGCTTCCACAGCAGCTTTCCAGCCGCTGCCCTACTCCGCCGGCTACTCGGCGGCCAAGGCCTACGTGCTCGCGTTCTCCGAGGCGCTGCACTGGGAGCTGAACGGCCGTGGGATCACCGTCACCGCGCTGTGCCCCGGCCCCGTGAAGACGGAATTCTGGGAGATCGCCAACTGGCAGGTCGGCAGCGGGCAGTCGTTCGAGAGCGCTTTGCCCAGCCCAGCGCTGATCACGCCCGAGCAGGCCGCCAAGGCCGGGGTCGACGGGCTCGCGTCCGGCAGCCGCGTGGTCGTGCCGGGTCTGCCGATGCGTGCGGCGATGGAGGCCAGCCGTCTGATCCCGCACGCAATCAAGCTGCCGGCGATCGCCTGGGCGATGCGGCGCCGCTAGATGGCGCAGGAGGAGCTGCGCCGCCTCGACGCGCTGCTCACAACCGGGCTCGGGCTGGCGCGCAAGGCGCGCTCGGGTCGTCTGCTGCTGGCGCGGATCGCCGACTCGATCGACGTCAACTGGATTCCGAGGCCCTGGGGCGACGAGATCGTGACAGAGCTCGAAGCGGCTCTTGTCGGGACTGCCGAGCCGCTATCAGACCGTGATTTGCACCGGATCCTCCGTGACGCCTGGGGCAGCCGCCCCGAGGACGAGCTCGACGACCTGGACCCCGACCCCGTCGCCGTGACGCCGGGCGCCCAGGTGCACCGTGGCTCGGTCGATGGCAAGCCTGTAGCCGTGAAGGTCCTGCGACCGGGCCTCGCCGCTTCGGTGCGCCAGGACCTGGCGCTGGTCGAACTGCTGGCGGGGCCGCTGGGCTCGGCGTTTCCGGGCGTCAATCCAGCGGCCGCGACGAACGAGTTTCGCGAGCGCGTGCTCGAGGAGCTCGACCTCGAGCACGAGGCCGAGGTCCAGCGACGCTTTCACCGGGCACTTCGTGGTCATCCGTTCCTGAACGTGCCCGCCCCCGTCACCCGCCTGTGCCACGAGAGCGTGCTGGTCAGCGAATGGGCCGACGGGGTGTCGCTGTGGGACGCGCCAGACCCGGATCTGGCGGCGGCACGACTGATCGCGTTCGGGATCGGCACGGCCGTGACCGTCGGCTTCAGCCACGCTGACCTGCACCCCGACAACGTCCTCGTCGGGCTCGACGGCGGCCTGACGATCCTCGACTTCGGCGCGACCCGGCGGGTGGACCGCGAGCGGGCGGCAGCCGCGATCGGCGTGCTCGACGCGCTCGCCGCCGTTGACGGCGAAGCGCTGGGCGGCGCGATGGCGGCGCTGGGGTGGCTACCCGCGCCCCACGGACCGGTCGCGATCGAGCTTGCCCGGCACGCGCTCGGCGACCTCGGCGTTCCCGGTCGCACGCGGCTCGATCACGCCGCCGTTATCGCCGCTCGCGACCGTGCGCTGCAAAGGCCCGACCTGATCGGGAACCTCTTGGTAGCGGGATCACCTCCCGCCGAGGATCTGTGGCCCGCGCGGGGGTTCGCGGTGATGCTCGCGACGATCGGGCGGATCGGTGCGAGAGGGGACTGGCTCGCGCTGCTGCGAACCGCCCTCAACGAGGGGTGGGACGCGAAAGCGAAGACATAGTTCGCTTTCTCGCCCAGCCCTCTCGGGCCGGCGGGAGCTAGGCGGCTTGCTCGGCGACGACCGGCGCCGGCGGGCTGACCGGAACCCCGGCGCCGCGGCGCCGCAGCCGCCCCGAGATCCAGCCCAGCGCGACGGGCATTCCGGCGACGCCACCGCTGATGTGGTCGACCCCGCCGCGCGTCACGTACAGCCGGACGTCGGCGCCGATCCGCTCCCAGGCGTCGCGCAGCTTGACGCTGTGCTCGAAGGAGACGATCTGATCGCGGCGCGCGTGGTGCAGCAGCACCGGCGCCTCGGGGGCCATGTCCCCGAGCCGGTTCTCGCGCAGCCGCCGGCGCCACTCCGGAAGCTCCATGACGTTGGGCCGGGTCAGGTCAGAGGCGCGAATGAAGCGCGGCCCGCTGAGCATCGCCTGAGGCAGTGTCGAGTCGCGCAGGCCCGCGATGCCGCCCCGCGCCTTGAGCGTCAGATACGGGTCGAGGTCGAGCTCCGGATAGGCCGCCGAGTAGCCGATGCCTCCGTACGCGATGAAGAACGAGAAGAAGCTGCCGTCCAGCGACGGGCCGGCTGCCTCGAGATCAGCTGCCGCGGCGCCCGCCGCAACCGCTGCCAGGGGTACGTCGGGTGCGTAGCTCGGCTGCAGCTGCGCGGCCCATGCCGCCGCCGCGCCGCCTTCGGAGTAGCCGACGATCGCCGCCGGTCCGTCGCTCGGAAGCTCCTCGGGATCCAGCTCGCGCGCCGCGCGCATCGCGTCGAGCACGTTGGGCCCCAGCGCGCGCCCGACCATGTAGGTGTGGTCGCCCGGAGTGCCGAGGCCCTGGTAGTCGGTGATCGCCACTGCCCAGCCGCGCGCGAGCACCATCGCGATCAGCCCCGCCTCCCAGTCCAGACCGCGGGCCAGCAGCCGCGACGGCGCCGCCGCGTCGCCGATGCCGTGCGTGCCGACCGCGTAGCCGATCAGAGGTCGCGGGCCGCGCATGCGCCCGTACGGGACCAGCAACGTTCCCGATACCGCGGTCGGCTCGCCGATCGCTGACGTCGAGCGATACAGCATCCGCCAGGCCCTGGCCCGGAAGCGGACGCCGGGGACCAGATAGGCGTCCATCGGCTCTGCCCGGATCACGTCTCCCGGCTTGCCCTCGCCCAGGTCCTCGGGCGGAATGTAAAACCCCTCAGTGGTGGCGATCCGTCGCCTTGGCGGAGACACCAGACGCAGCTGGCCACTGGCAATGCGCGCGACATCCCTGAAACTCACGGCACTGGCTCCTTTGCTCCGGAGCTCCGGGACGACCCCTCGCTCCGACGGTCGACATTCTACGAGACCGACCTGTAAACCTTTAGAGACTTAAGTCACTGTTCAGATCAACGGGCGTTGCAGAACCGAATTCCCGCGCCGGCTGAGGGATTTCGAAGCTCCGGGGCGCAACTACCCGGTTTGCGGGGGTTTCAGCCGGTGAGCGCGGCGACTCGCGCCGAAAAGAACGCGAGCGCGTAAAAGCGCTGATCTGAGGCCTGCAGCAAGCGTTACACGACTGGGCCGGCGCCGCCCGACTGGAGCGCGGCCCGGCGCCGCTGATGGTCGGCGAGCGCCCCGGCGAGGCGGATGCTGTCGGCCTCCGACATCCCCTCGAAGCGCACGCCGATGTGCGTCGGAGTGATCCGCGCCATCGTCGCCTCGCAGCGGATCGGGCTCGGATCGCCGGGGATCGAGACCCCCAGCCGCCATCCCGGCCCTTCGCCGAGCCCCGGACGGCGCGTCAGCAGTGCGCCACCGAGGCTGAGGTTGGCGGTGACGGTGTGAACCACTTCGTCGCCGCCCTCCGAGATCGCCCGGACGGGCGTGATCATCGCGACGCGCTCGGCGGTGCGACGCTCGGTCACCTGGATTCCGTCGATCACGACGAACTCGACGATCTGCTCGTCGGTGGGAGCTTCGCGAACGACGCCGCGCAGGCCCACAGGCGTGCCGTTGTGGCGGAACACCATGAAGCCGAGCGAACCGGGGGTGAGACGCTCGCGCATGCGCTCGGCGATCTCGCCGGCGGGCGCCAGCGTCGCCACGGGGCCGTGGACGGTGCCCACGCGACAGTGGAGCGTTTCGACGTCGCCCTCGAATTCGGCGTCGAGTTCGATCGTCACGGATTGGTTCTGCACGAGTCGGCGCATCGCGTCCTTAATCGGCAGATTTCAGGTCCGCTGTAGCCGCGGCCAGCGGTTGTCCAGATGTGTCCAGAAAGATGTCTATGCGAGCAGGCCGATTCGCTGGGCCCGCTGGACGGCCTCGGCGCGGTTGCGGGCCTGGAGCTTGCGATACAGCGCGCTCGTGTGCTCTTTGACGGTGTGCGGCGACAGATATAGATGCTCGGCGATCTCGCGATTGGTCGAGCCCGCCGCGATCAGGTCGAGGACCTCGCGCTCGCGGTCTGTCAGCAGTCCCGCCGGCTGGTTGGACTTCGGCGGGAACATTGTCATTCCCATTCCGACCATGCGCACGGCCGAGGCGACATCGTGTGCATCCCAGTCTTTTGAGACAAACCCGGATGCGCCCGCCGCACGGGCCGCTGCCGGGGACATTCGGCCGGCGCCGGAGATCAGCACCACCCGGGTCGACGGCGACGCCGCGCGGATCGACTCGCACAGGTCCGCGCCGGATTCTCCGGCGAGGAACAGGTCGACCAGCGCCACGTGCGGCTTGAACGTCTCGGTGAGCGCGATCGCCTCCGCGCCCGTACGGGCGGCGAGGCAGCGCTCGACCCACGGCTGCTCGCCGAGCAGCACGCGAAAGCCCCAGTGCACGACGTCGTGGTCGTCGACGACGAGCACTCGCAAGCGCTCTTCGCGGCGAGCCGCGGCCGCCATCACGCGGCCTCCTGCTCCAGAGCGACCACGAGCCGCACCCGCCAGCCAGCATCCCCCGTCGGGCCGAACTCGACTACGCCGCCCTGTTGCAGGGCCTCAAACGCGGCCAGGCGCAGGCCCATGCCCGCGTCGCGGGCGTTGCTGCGGGCGCCGTCGTTGCGGACCTCGAGCGCGAACGTGTCGCTGTCGCGGGTCACGGTGACGTCGACCCGCGAAGCGTTGGCGTGCTTTGCCACGTTTCGCATGGCCTCGGCCAGCACCGACTGGGCCAGGGGTTCGAGATCCGCCGGCAGCACCACGCCCGACTGCCAGTTGACGTACACCGGCGCGCCGGGAGTGGCCGTCAGCCGCTCGAGTTCGGCGGCGAGCGTTGTCCCCGTCTCCGCCGGCAGCGGCGCCAGGGGACGTTCCAGCGCCTTGCGCAGGTCGCCCACCGCCTCCTGCAGCTCCGCACGGCAGCGCTCCCGCTCGGCAGGGTCAAGCTCCTGCGCGGCGCCGAGCGCCAGCGACACGCCGAACAGACGCTGCATGACGCGCTCGTGGATCTCGCGCGCCAGGTCGAGGCGCTCGCCCAGGCGCCTCGCGCGCTCCTGCTGCCGGGTCGAGTTGCGCGCGGTTGCGACGAGCGCGGCGGTCTTGCCCAGCGTCCACAGCAGGTGGCGCTCACCGTCTGACAGCTCGAAGCGGCCGCCGCCGCGATCGGCGCAGATCACGCCGTAGGCACGGCCCGCGGCACTCAATGGCGTGCACACCAGCGTCGTGATCCCGAGCATCTGCGCATACTCCGGCGGCACCGCCAGCTCAATCTGCTCGGAAACGACAATGACGCTGTCTTCGAGCAGCGCTCGCTGAGCGATGGGAGTGTTGATCAGCGTGGGGCGCAACCCTCTCAGCTCGGAAAATGACGTTCCGTGCGCGCCGACCGCGCGCACGCGGCGGCGGCCCGCGTCGGCCATGAAGATCGCCGCGCGGCGCATCGTCGTCAGCCGGCAGATCGCCTCGCAGATCCGGTCATAGAACTCCGTCGAGGAGGTGTCGGTGTCGATGTCGGCGAGCAGCTCGACGAACACCTCGAGCGGCTCGACGCCGGCGAACAGCGCGGGCGGGCGCTCGGTGGCGTTCATGCCGCCACCGGCAGCTCGTACCGGCGGCGGATGTCGTACAGCGTTGTGCGCTCGGCCGCCGGGCGTCGCGCGCGGTGCGCGGCGGCAACGAGATCCTCCGGCTCGAGCCTGACGCCGTGGTAGCTGCCGGCCATCCGCGAGATCGATTCCTCCATCAGCGTGCCGCCGAGGTCGTTCACTCCCCAGTGAAGCGCCTCGGTGGCGACGTCCAGTCCCATCTTGACCCAGCTCGCCTGGACGTTGGGAACGGTGCGCCCGAGGGCGAGGCGAAACGCGGCGGTGTGCTTGAGGTTCTCCTCCTTGGAGATCTCCTCGACGCCCTGCGTGCGTCCCAGCAGCGTGTGAAACGGGATGAACGACAGCGGCACGAACTCCGTAAAGCCGCCGGTGCGCTCCTGCAGCTCGCGCACCACGCGCATATGCTCGGCCAGCTCCCAGGGCTCCTCGATGTGCCCGAACATCACGGTCACCGTCGACCGAATCCCCTCGGCGTGGCAGGCCTCGATGATCTCGACCCAGCGCCCGACGGGCAGCTTGTTGGGCGAGATCCGCTCGCGCACGCCGTCGTGCAGCACCTCGGCCGCGGTCCCGGGCGTCGACCCGAGCCCCGCCTCGCGCAGGCGGTCGAACACGTGTCGCGGCGACAGGCCGCTGATGTCGCACATGTGCGCGACCTCCATCGGCGAGTACGCGTGCAGGTGCAGCTGCGGCGCGAGCTGCTTGGCAAACCGCAACCACTTCTCGTACTCCTCCAGCCCCCAGTCGGGATGGATCCCCGACTGCATGCAGATCTCCGTCGCACCGGCGTCGACCGCCTCCTGCACGCGGCTTGCGAAATCCTCCTCGGAGTGGACATACGCGTCGGGCGACCGCCGCGACTGGCCGAACCCGCAGAACGCGCAACCGACGATGCAGATGTTGGAGACGTTGATGTTGCGGTTGACGACGAACGTGACGGTGTCGCCGGCCAGCTCGGACCGCAGCTCGTCGGCCGCTGCGCGCATCTCCTCGATCACCGCGGGCCGCTGTTCGGCAAACAGCGCCGTCAGCTCGTCGGGCGTCAACGCCGCACCCTCCCGGGCACGAGCGATCGCGCGGGGTGCGGCGTCGTCGGCGACCGAAAGCTCTGTGCGGCGACCCGAACCGCGGCGCGGGATGAACGACCAGTAGCGGCTCTTGATTACGTCGAGCACCGGCTGCGCAACCCACTCCGGGTCGATGTACTCGGGGTATACGCACAGTCGCTCGCTGAGCGCCAAGCCCTCGTCGTGCAGGCGCTTGCGGACGTGTGACGGCGACGGGAATGGGTGCTCGGGCGAGATGTGGTCGCCGTTGGCGCTCAGGCCGCCCAGGTCC
>DASYFZ010000347.1:0-3907 GCA_036000295.1 Solirubrobacteraceae bacterium | reverse complement strand
CTTGCATGGATTGGATTGGGTCGCATCACATGAGTGTCGCGCGTAGCCGGCGCGCTTGACGGCCACGGTGCCAGGCGCCGGAAACATGGGAAAACGCACACGCGGTGCGGCGAGGCTCGAGGGGTGTGCGATTTGCCTCGTATGGCAGTGGAAAGTGCACGCACCGTTGCGCCACGAGCGCGGTCTGTGCACTTCGCCCCGTTTGCCGCGACCTCGAGCGTTTGCCGGCATCACACGCTGCGGGTGGTCGAGGCGGACCCTTGCCTCGACCACCGACTCGCCCCGGGAGACGCGCCTATGTACTGCTGCCGCCTCCGGAGCCTCCAGTGCCTCCGGCACCTGCAGCGCCTCCGGCACCTCCAGCGCCCCGCGGCGGCGCGAGCAGGCTCTGACATCCGTCGCCATCACGCCGACGAGCCTCGTGACGATGAAGGTCAAGGTCAGCACGATGGGCGCGATCAAGGAAGTCACGGAGGTCCTCAGCTTCGTGCCGCTCGACGACATCGATTCACTCGAGGTCAAGCGCTTCGGCCTGACCGGCGTGATGGAGATCAGCGCCGGCGGAAGCTCGTTCAAGCTCGAGGGCAAGCCCAGCGACATGAAGGAGCTCGCAGACGTCTTCCAGCGAGCGAAGGCCGCGGCCTGATCACCTGATCGTCACGCGTTTGTCAGGTGCCGACCGAGGAACGCGAGCGACGGATGCTGCTGGCCTGAGAAGAACGAGCCGTTGTGGCAGCCGGCCGTGATCTTGACGATCGTTGATTTCGGCATCGCTTCGGCGAGCGCGACGACGCCCGGGTGAAACGGGTCATCCGTGCCGGACGCGATCCGAACCGGAATGCCGTTCAGCGCCGATGCGTGCGTGATCACGTCGTCGCTCGCGAAGTCCGCAGCGGATGCGAACGCTCCGGCGTTGGCGCTGCGCGCCTGCGAGTAGGTCGTCCACACCGCCGGGCTGATCGCCGCGACGGCCGAGATCAGCCGGGGTTGCTTCTCGGCGAGCAGCACGGCGCCGTAGCCGCCCATCGAGATACCGACCACACCGGTGCGGAGCGGCGGCCGGCCGAGACCGAGCCGGCGGCACATCGGGATCAGCTCGTCGACGAGCATCGCCATTGGGTCGTCGCCGGGGTGCCGGTTCCAGTAGAGCCCGCCGCCGTCGACCGAAGCGAGCGCGAGCGGGGGGAGAGGGCGTCCATCCTGGCGGGCGGCGAGCGCGCTAGCCATGCTCACGCTGCCGAATCCGCTGGCGTGATCGCCACCGAACCCGTGGAGCAAGATCGCCAGCGGAAGCTCGCTGCCCGGCGCGTGGCCCGGGGGATAGGCGATCGTGTAGCCGACGGTGCGCTTGCGCCGGGCCGAGAAGAACTGCCTCGAATGCGATGGTCCCGCCGGTGCGAACGTCAACGGCGGCGCTGAGACCGAGCAGCCGCCGGCGAGCTCGTCGAGCGCCCGCTTGCCGGGCAGTACGCCGTGTTCAACCAGTTCGAGTCCGGCAAACGCGACCCCGACGAATCCACCGACGCCTGCCGACAGAACGCGACGGCGCGTCCACCCATGTTGGGTCACGCCACCGTGCGGCTCGGGTGCGCGGCGAGCGTCCGCTGCGCGGCGCGGAACGCGACGATCAGCGCGCCCGCCATCACGACGATGCCCACGGAGTCGATCGCGCCGACGCGGAAGAGGCCCCGTGGCGCTGGACTGCCCGAGATAATCCAGCTGCCCGCACCGGCGAGGAACGCGGCCATCGCCGCTCCGGCCGCAAGCCCAAGCCACGACTCGTAGCGCAGAACTCGCGCGGAGATCTGAAGCCGGCGCAGCGTCTTGGCGGCGCCGATCAGGATCGCTCCGAGCGCGACAGGGCTCACCACCATCCAACCGATCTCGGATGCGGGGAACGATGCGAGCGCACCGGGATGCGCCCAGTACGACGTGATCCACAGCGTCGCCGCCCAGCAGAAGCGAGCCACGTCGCCCGGCACGATGTCGCGCCCGGCCCAGGGGTGCCCGCCCGTACCAGGCCAGCCGTGGCCGAAATGGATGCTTCCGGCGATCAGCGTCACGCCCCCGAGGCCGGCCGCGAGCAGCGGCACCACGAGTGCGCGTCCGCGACCGCCGGCGAGCTCGCGGCAGATCGTCCAGAGCAGCGGGACCGCGCCGAGGATCGCGAGCAGCGCAAGCCCGAGCATCGCCCCCGACATCACGAGCATCCCGGTCCTTGTCGCCGGTGCCGCCGGCGCCGACCACTGCCAGCCGATCGTCAACTGCGCCCAGATCGCGACGCCGGCGGCCAGGAACGCGCTGGCCGCGACGCCGAGGGCGCCCAGCCCGGCGCGCGCTTGCTGCTGCGGGTCGAGCGCATCGCCGGTCAGACCAGCGGACTCCAGACGCACAATCAGTCCGCTTCGCACCACATCGGCCGTGCGAGCCGGCGATCGCGGCCGCTCCGACATCTCGTCGACGAGAAGCTGCACGAACTCGTCGCCGTAGCGCGCACGCCATGCCGGCGGGTAGCAGCGAACGAGCAGCCGCGCCCGCCGCTCGGCGGTTTGGCCAGTGTTCATCCGGTCCCCGTGCTCGACGCGAGGCGGCGCAGGCCGACGTCTGCGATGCGACGCTGGGAATCCAGGTGGGCACGCAGCGCCAGTGCTCCTTCCGCGGTCAACCGGTATGGGCGGCGGCGATCGCTGGTCTCCAGCGGTTCGATCAGACCTTGTCGCTCGAGCCGAGCGAGCGCCTCGTACATCGTGCCGGGAGCAATGCGGACGTCGGCGAAGCCCTCGATGTCCTTTGTCAGCGCATATCCGTGCTTTGGCCCGTCGGCGAGGCTCGACAAGATCAGGGTCGCGGAGTCCATGGCCTAACTATATATCGGTGGCCGATCTATCGTCAACCGATAGTTCGGGTCAGGGGTGAGACTATGTGGTCGTCCCCTCGGACCCCGACAGGAGGTAGGCGCATCGATGACCGAGCACAGGATCGGCACCCAGGAGGAATGGCAGGCCGAGCGCGACGAGCTGCTCAAAGCCGAGAAGGAGCTCACCCGGCGCAGCGACGAGCTTGCCGGCAAGCGGCGCGCGCTGCCTTGGGTCCGCGTTGAGAAGGACTACCGGTTCGACACCGAGGGCGGCGACAAGACGCTTGCCGAGCTGTTCGACGGCCGCTCTCAGCTGGTCGTCTACCACTTCATGTTCGGTCCGCCGTACGAGGCGGGCTGCCCCGTCTGCACCTCGATTGGGGGCACGCTTGATGCCCAGGTGCCTCACCTCCGGGCGAGGGACACGACGTTGCTGCTCGCCTCGCGCGCGCCGCTCGACAAGCTGCTCCCATACCGGGAGCGGATGGGATGGGGGATCGAGTGGGTCTCGATGCAGGGCAGCGACTTCAACCGCGACATCGGCTTCCTGAACACCGAGGAGGAGCTCAAGCCGTGGCTCGAGGGCGGCGCGATCCCGGCCACCGTCGAGCAGAACGCCGAAATGTGCGGGACCGACATCGTCGGCTACGTCACGGAGGGACCGGGCATGAGCGCCTACACGCTCTCGGACGCGTCCGTCTACCGGACGTACGTGTCGACCGCGCGCGGCCTCGAGTTCGCAATGGCGTACTACGGCGTGCTCGACCGCACGGCCAAGGGACGCGCCGAGGACCCCTCCGAGGCACTCTGGATCCGGCGACCCGACGAGTACTGAGGTCCCCTGGCAGCGTCGAGGATCGCCGTCTCGATCGGCAGCTCGCGGCCCCGAGCGAGCAGGGCCTGGATCTGCTGGTCGTCGAGCCGGGCAGCGAGCGCCCGCACGACGCGCTCTTCGGAGACGAGCTCGGTCCGTTGCCGGTTGGCGCCGGCGTCCGAGAGGAACCCGTTTGCGGCACCCAGCAGGCGCCCCGCACGCTCGAGCTCTCCTAG
>DASYFZ010000276.1:0-9985 GCA_036000295.1 Solirubrobacteraceae bacterium | reverse complement strand
GTGAGCCCCCCGGTCTGCGTGACATCTGCCGACCCCGCCGCGCGGGCCATGGTCCGAAACGTCGCCGGTGCACAGGGGATCGCCTTCTACATCTCCTACGCCGGCAAGCGCACCTGGGACAAGCCGCAGAAGACCGGCCAGTTCCACGGGCGCCAGGGCAAGTGGACGGCTTCGACACGCATCAACCTGCTGCCGAGCCATCGGACGAACGGCTGGCAGCTGGCCCGCTTCGTGTTTGTGGGCGCCGGAAAGCACGGCGAAATTCAGCTCTACGACCTCTACGTGGATCCCCGTATGAAGGCGTGAGCCGGCGCGCTTCGCTACGCTCCCGCGCCTCAAATGAGGTTCTTCGAGTACGAGTCGCGTGCGATCGTCGCGAAGGCAGGGATCCCGGTCACCAAGCACGGTCTGGCCAAGACGCCCGCAGAGGCGCGAGGGATCGCAGCTGACATCGCAGGTCCGGTGGTCATCAAGTCCCAGGTACTGACCGGGGGCCGGATGAAGGCCGGGGGCGTTCAGTTCGCCGACACCCCCGAGGAGGCAGCCGGCCACGCCGAGCACGTGCTCGGCCTCGAGATCAACGGCCACATGCCCCGCGGTGTGCTGGTCGACTCACGAGCTCAGGTCAAGCACGAGTACTACGCGGGTGTTGTCTGGGACGGGCTGCGCAAGCGGCCGGTGATGCTGTTCTCCGACATGGGCGGGATCGACATCGAAGAGGTCGCCGAGCAGCACCCCGACCACGTCGCCCGCATGCACTTCTCGACGTTGCGCGAGTTCCCCAGCTGGCGCGCCAAGCAGCTGGTCGCCTCGCTCGGGATCACCGGCACGGCGCTGAACCGCCTGACGCCGATCCTCACCCGCCTGGCGCACCTGTTCCTCGAGTACGACATGACGCTGGCCGAGATCAACCCGCTCGGCGAGCTCGAAGACGGCTCGTTCATCGCGCTCGACGCGCACATGGACATGGAGAACGAGGCGCGACCCCGTCACAAGGCCCTGCTCCACGATCTCGGAGTCGCCGACGAGGAGACCCGGCAGGCGCGCGAGCCCACCCCGTTCGAGCTCGCGGGCGAAGAGGTCGACTCCCAGGACCACCGCGGTGTGGCCGGCAACGTGACCGAATTCGACGGCAACCTCGGGCTGGTGATCGGTGCGGGCGGCGGCTCGCTGACCCTGTTCGACGCCGTCCGCGCGCACGGAGGCCACCCGGCCAACTACTGCGAGATCGGCGGCAACCCGTCGGTCAGCAAGGCGTGCGGCCTCGCCAAGCTGGTGCTGTCAAAGCCGGGCGTCGACAAGATCGCCGTGATGATGTCGATCGTCTCCAACACCCGCGTGGACATCGTCGCCCGCGGCGTCATCAAGGCGTGCGTCGAGCTCGGTTACGACCCGGCCGAGAAGATCGCGATCTTCCGGATCCCGGGCGCCTGGGAGGAAGAGGGGTTCAAGATCCTCGAGAAGTACGGCGTCGAGTACGCGGACCGCAGCGTGTCTCTGCACGAGGCGGCCCGACGCGCGGTGGTCAAGATCCAGGGGGCCCCCGCATGAGCATCCTCGTCGACGAGAACACCACCTTCATCGTTCAGGGAATCACCGGCCGCGAGGCCGTGAACCTGACCCGAGAGTGCCTCGACTACGGCAAGGGCGCGAAGATCGTCGGCGGCGTCACCCCCGGCCGGCTCGGCCGGGACGTCCACGGCGTCCCCGTTTTCGACACCGTCGCCCAAGCCGTCGAGCATCACGGCAAGCCGATCGACGGCTCGGTCGTGACCGTCCCCCCCGCCTTCACCAAGGACGCCGTGTTCGAGGCGATCGAGAACGGCGTCAAGCTCGTGGTGATCGTCACCGAGCGGATCCCGCGCCGCGACGTCGCCGAGATGGTCGAGCTGGCCTCGGAGAACGAGGCGCGCATCATCGGCCCCAACTGCCTGGGGATCATCGTGCCCGACGTGATCAAGATGGGCGGCATCGGCGGTCCCGCCAAGGATGCCGCCAAGTCGTACCGACCCGGCCAGGTCGGCGTGATCTCGCGCTCGGGCGGGATGACGACCGAGATGTCCTCGACACTGACCGCCGCCGGGCTGGGGCAGTCGACGGCGGTCTCGATCGGCGGCGATGCGATCATCGGATCGAGCTACGCGGAGCTGATGCCGCTGTTCGAGGCCGACGCCCAGACCGAGGCGATCGTGATCTACACCGAGCCCGGCGGCCGCATGGAGGCCGAGCTGGCACGGTGGGTCACCGACAACAACTCGCGCCTGCCGATCGTGGCGTTCATGGCCGGTCGGTTCATGGACGAGATGCCAGGCATGAGCTTCGGCCACGCCGGGACGATCGTCGAGGGCAAGGAGGACACCGCGACCGAGAAGATCGCGCGACTCGCCGACGCGGGAATCGTCGTCGCCGAGGAGATCTCCGAGATCCCGGACATCGTCAAGGACCGGATCGGAGCCACGGTATGAGCAAGGCGCTGTTCATCAACGTCGAGGTCGACGACTCCGTCGCCCACGATCGCGAACTGGCCGCCAAGCTGGCCGAGGTCTGCCCCGTGGACATCTTCCGCGCCGGCGATGACGGCGTCGAGATCGTCGAGGACAACCTCGACGAGTGCGTGCTGTGCGAGCTGTGCCTGAACGCCTCGCCTCCCGGCGCCGTTCGAGTGATCAAGCTCTACGACGGCGGCGCGCTGCTCGGGGCTAAGGCCGCCGGCTAAGCCGCGCGCTTGGTCAGCCGTCGGCGCGCCGTCGCCGTCAGCGGACGGTACGAGCGACCGGCTGCGTCCAGGAACCAGGCCGGGTGCTCGTCCGAGGGCTGCGGAACACCGGCCTCGCGCAACGGCCCCGTGAGCGGCCGGTACCAGGTGGTCACCGGGATCTCGTCGACGACATGGACGACCGCCGGCCGCGCGTGCACCGCAAGGCCCGACAACGCCCCCGATAGGTCCTTTGCGTTCAGCTGCTGGCCGGCTCTCAACGTGACCGCTGCGACGGGGATCTCGGGCTCGCCCTGGGCCGGCATCACCCCATAGGCGACCACGAGGTCGACCGCCGGGATGTCGTACAGCGCGTCGCGGATCGGCCCCGTGAAGGCCGGGCCATCGGGCGTTCGGATCACGTCGCTGAGGCCGTCGACGCGCCAGTAGTCGCCGTCGGCGTCCCGGCGGAACATGTCAGGGGTCGCAAGCCAGGCGTCCTCGCGCGCGAACACGCCGCGTAGCGGCGTCACGCTCAGCTGCTCGGTCGGGCTCACGCGCGCGAGCAACAGGCCGACCTCGTTGACCGCGCATTCGCGCGCAAACCCGTCCGGCCCGAGCTCGAGTCCGCCGACGTCGACGTCGTAGGACGCGATCCGGACCTCGGCGCTACCCGGTAGCCGACGGCCCATCGAGCCCGGCTTGACGTCGCGCAGGTTGACGAGGATCGCCGCGGCTTCGGTCGATGCGTAGAACTCGAGCACCTTTGCGGGAGCGAAGCGGCGCTCGACGCGGCGCCATAGACCGCGCGGCATGCCCGAGCCGATGAACAGCCGCACGGCGTGATGGCGCTCGCCGGGCTCGGGCGGCGCCTCGACGATGTCGTGCAGCAGCGTCCAGGTGTAGGACGCGACGGTCACGCCGTAGCGGCGGACCTCCTCCCAGAACGTCTCCGGGTTGAACTCGGTCGCCATCGCCAGGCGCGAGCCGCCGGCGATTGCGCCGCCGATCGCCATCATCAGGCCCGACGGGTGATACGGCGGCGTGACGCTGTACACGGTGTCGGCATGGGTCAGCGCCGCCGACGATGCGGTGCCGAATGCCGACATTGCCCAGCGCCGGTTGGTGATCCGGCTCATGCGCGTCCCGTCGCCCTCGCCCGTGAACGTGATGAACGCGACGTCTGAGGCGCGGCCGGGATTCGGTCGATACCACCGCGGGAGCGTGACCGCGGCCGGGTCGATCTGCTCCATATCGATCGCATCGTCGGTATCGAGCTCGCGCGGGCTCCCGCCGCCGCCGAGCACAAACGTGTGGACCCGCCGCAGCCCGGCCGCCAGGGCCGCACGCTCGGGGTCGGCGATGATCCGCTGGACCTGGCCGAGCTCGACTTCGCGCTCCAGATCGCCGTCGGGTCTGAGCAGCACAGATACGGCACCGAGCCGGCTGATTGCGACCGCCAGCGCGAGTGCGCTTGGACGCGTCCCCATCAGCACACCGACGTGCTCGCCCTGGCGGACTCCGATCGAGATCAGCCCGCGGACGACGTTGTCGATACGTTCGTCGACGGCCTTGGCCGTGTAGGCGCGGTCTTCGAACAGGAAGAAGGTCTCCTCGGGGGCCTTGCGCCGCCGCTCCTCGACCAGCAGGCCCAGCGATATGCGCGTGCTGGGCTGGATCTGCTCAAGCCGCGCAAGCCGCGGCAGCTGGCCGGCGGCCTCCCGCGCCAGCTCGCGGACGCCGCGCACCGTGTGGCGCGTCGCTCCGACGGTGGTGCGCGCGATCCCGCCTCCCACCGCGGCGGCGAGCTCGATCCCGTAGCCGACCCGGTTTCGGACCGCGAGCTCCGGCGACGATGGGCCCATCGGAGCGATGGCTTCCGGGAGCTCCCCCTCCCCCGCGCGCCACCGAACCCATCCCGCCACCGCAGGCCAGGTGACCTCGGTCGACCGTGAGCCCACGACCAAGCCGAAGTGCCCGGCGTGCAGCGTCAGCTCGAAGACCTCGGCCCGCGGCGCCGCCTGCAGGATCGCCCGCACGCCCGGGGGCGACGCGATCTCGTCGACCGTCCCGACGACGGCGAGGATCGGGCAGTCAACGTCGGCCAGCGTGACAAGCCGATCCTCGATCGTGAACCCGCCCTCGAGCATCCGGTTGTGAGTGATGAACTGCCGGACGAAATCCGCCATCGCGGGTCCGGGCCAGGCGACCCACCCCTCTCCCTCGAGAAACCGCCGCTGGCGCTCGCGCGGCAGCAGCGCCTGGCGGTCGTGAAGCTGAAGCAGGAACTCGATCTGGTGCCGCAGGGACTTGACCGGATCGAGCAGCTTGAACCCGTTGCGGCTCGCCCAGGCCGGAAGGCCCCATCCGCGCAGGCCGTCCGCGAGCAGCTCGGCGGCCCCGGTGGCGAACTGCTCGGGAAGACCGAACGGCATCGCCTGACGCGTATCGACCGGGCTGCCGAACGTGATCAGCGACCCGAGGCCATCGTTGCGGCGGTAGGCGGCCGTCTGGTAGCAGAACATGCCGCCCTGCGAGTAGCCGGCGAGGTGCACGTCGTCGCCGGTCGCGTCGCGGACCCGGTCGACGGCGTCCGACACCGCCAGCACGTGGTCGGCCAGCGTGCGCTCGAGGCCGCCGGCTTCGCGCTCGGGCGCGCCGAAGTCGACCACCCAGGGGTCGGCGCCGTGCTCGCGCAGGATCGTCACCGCGCTGGTGTTCGGCGCGACGTCATAGACCTCGGCGGCGAGCATCAGCGGCGGTACGAGCAGGATCGGCGGGCCGCCGCGCTCCTGGTCTGCGTAGTAGTGGCGCAGGCGATACACACGCTGCTCTGATGCCACCTCGTAGGGCGACGGCTCCTCGTCGGTCGCCAGGCCGCCGAAGCGCGCGACCTCGAGCGCGTTCTGCGCGGCGGCGCCGAGGCGGCTCACGGGTCCGGTGATGGTCTGCAGCGATGCCACGGGACGCACATGTTCTCCGATATGACGATCGGCCGCGACCGTCAGCGCTCACTCACGCTAGGGTGACCGGTCCATGAACCTTGCAAGCGTCCTCACTGACTCCGCCCAGCGCGACCCCGACCACGTCGCGCTCCGGCTCGACGACATGGAAGTCAGCTACGGCCTGCTCGACGAGGGCAGCGCCCGTCTTGCGGCCGTGCTGGCAGACCGCGGCATGGAGCCGGGCGACCGCGTCGGAATCATGCTTCCGAACGTTCCGTACTTCGCCGTCTGCTACTACGGCGTGCTGCGATCCGGAGGCGTCGTGGTGCCGATGAACGTGCTGCTCAAGCGCCGCGAGGTTGCCTTCTACCTCGGTGACTCCGGGGCCAAGCTGATGTTCGCGTGGGAGGGATTCGCCGACGACGCGAAGGCCGGCGCGGAGGAGGCCGGCGCCGAGTGCATCGTGGTCAAGCCCGGTGAGTTCGAGGAGCTGCTGGCGGGCGTCGAGCCGAGGCGCGAGGTCGTCGACCGCGCGTCCGATGACACCGCCGTGATCCTCTACACGTCGGGGACGACCGGCACACCCAAGGGCGCCGAGCTGACCCACGACAACCTGAAGACCAACTGCGAGATCACGCGCGACATGTTCGGGATCGGCGACGACGTCGTGACACTGGGCGCGCTGCCGCTGTTTCACTCGTTCGGCCAGACCTGCGGCATGAATGCCACGCTTGCAGCCGGCGGAACCCTGTCACTGATCCCGCGGTTTGACCCCGGCAAGGCGCTCGAGATCATCGAGCGCGACAAGGTCAACCTGTTCCAGGGCGTGCCGACGATGTACTCGGCGCTGCTGCACCAGGAGGGCCGCGACAAATTCGACACCTCGACGCTCGAGCTTTGTGTCTCGGGCGGCTCGGCGATGCCGGTCGAGCTGATGCGCGGCTTCGAGGACGCGTTCAAGTGCAAGATCCTCGAGGGCTACGGCCTGTCCGAGAGCTCGCCGGTCGCGTCGTTCAACCGCCCTGATCGCGAGCGCAAGCCCGGGTCGATCGGGATCCCGATCGAGGGCGTCGACATGAAGGTCGTCGACGACGACGGCAACGACATTGCGCAGGGCGAGGTCGGCGAGATCCTGATCCGCGGTCACAACGTGATGAAGGGCTACTGGAACAAGCCCGACGCGACGGGCGAGACGCTCATCGACGGGTGGCTGCACACCGGCGACATGGCGAAGATCGACGAAGACGGCTACTTCTTCATCGTCGATCGCAAGAAGGACCTGATCATCCGCGGCGGTTACAACGTCTACCCGCGCGAGATCGAGGAAGTTCTATACGAGCACCCCGCCGTGAGAGAAGCGGCCGTGATCGGGGTCAAGGACGACTCGCTCGGCGAGGAGGTCGGCGCCGCGATCGCGCTCAAGGACGGCGAGGATGTTTCGGCCCAGGAGCTGCGGGAGTTCGTCAAGGAGCAAGTGGCCGCCTACAAGTACCCGCGGCGAGTGTGGTTCGTCGACGACCTGCCCAAGGGACCAACGGGCAAGATCCTCAAGCGCGAGATCGAGCCGCCCGACAACGATTGAGCGCGTCACCGCGCATCCGCCCGGCCCGGCGCGAGGACGTTGCGCTGATGTTCTCGCTGATCGTCGAGCTGGCCGAGTACGAGCAAGCCGCCGATCAGGTCGTCGGCACCGAGGAGATGCTCGAGGCCGCGCTGTTCGGGCCTGAGCCGGCCGCCGAGGCGCTGATCGCCGACGTCGGTGACGAGCCGGCGGGCTTCGCGCTGTTCTACACGAGCTTTTCGACGTGGCAGTGCGTCCCGGGCATCTGGCTCGAGGACCTGGTGGTGCGCGAGCGCTTGCGCGGCGCCGGCGTCGGCGGCGCACTGGTGCGCGAGCTCGCGGCGATCGCGCTGCAACGAGGCTACGGTCGTCTGGAATGGGCGGTGCTGGACTGGAACGCGCCGGCAATGGCCTTCTATGACCGCCTAGGCGCGAGCTCGGCCGACGAATGGCGACTGCGCCGCCTCGACGGCGCGGCGCTGCAGTTGGTCGCGAGTGGGGAGCGGCCGCGGCCGTGACCGCGGCCCCGGCCGATCGGGTCGGACTCGGAACGGTCGCGCGCGAATGGACTCGTATCGGGCTGACCGGCTTCGGAGGGCCGCCGGCACACATCGCCCTGTTGCGGCGGTTGGTCGTCGAGCGCAAATGGATCGACCCGCGGGAGCTCGAGGAGGCGATCAGCGCCTGCAACCTGCTCCCCGGCCCTGCCTCCACCCAGCTCGCATTGTTCTGCGCCCAGCGCGTCGCCGGGACCCCCGGGGTGATTGTGGGCGGTCTCGGTTTCATCGCGCCGGCAGTGGTGCTCATGCTGATCCTGTCGGCGTTGTTTCTGTCGCATTCGCCGCCGCTGTGGGTTCGGGGAGCCGGCGCGGGCGCCGGGTCCGCCGTCGCCGCCGTCGCCGTGGCCGCCGCGATGGGGTTGCTGCGGCCGAGCTGGTCGCGGGTGGTGCACGACCGCGCGCGTCGCGAGCGCTGGATTCTCTATGTGCTCGTCGGCGGCGCCGCCGCCGCGACGCTCGGTCCCTACCTCGTGCTTGTGCTGCTCGCCTCGGGACTGATCGAGCTGACGGTCGCTTCGCGGATGCGAGGACGGCTGCAGGCGCACGGGTGGATTGTGTTCGTTCCGCTGGCCGCCGCGGCGGTCGGCGGCATCCCCGCGCTGATCTGGGTCGCGTTCAAGGTCGGCGCGCTTTCATACGGGGGCGGCTTCGTGATCATCCCGCTGATGCAGGGCGACGCCGTGCACACCTACCACTGGATGACGTCGGGGCAGTTTCTGAACGCCGTCGCGCTCGGTCAGGTCACGCCCGGTCCGGTGGTGGCGACGGTCGCCGCCGTCGGCTACGCCGCGCACGGCATCGCCGGCGGGGTGCTCGCCGCGTTCGTCGCGTTCCTACCGTCATTTCTGTTCGTGCTGATCGGCGGGCGCCATTTCGACCGCCTGCGCGGCAACTGGCGCGCCCAGCGGTTCCTTGACGGAGCGGGACCCGCCGCGGTCGGCGCGATCTTCGGCTCGGCGATCCCGCTGGCGGCGGCGCTCGACGAGGCGTGGCAGTTCGGGCTGCTTGCGGCAGCCGCCGTTGCACTACTCGTGGGACGCGTGGGCATCGTCGCCACGCTCGTGGCGTGCGGAGTGATCGGAGGGATCGGCGCGATCGCGGGCGCGCCGATCCCTCACTGATCTGCTTCTAGCGTCCGGTGTCCTGCGCGCTGTGGCCGGAGAAGCTGACCACCTGCTGGATCCCGGAAGGCCGGTTGGTGTAGCGCATCGTGAACGGCAGCAGGCCCGGCACGAACGTGATTCGCTCGGCCGTGGCCGACGCGCGCCACGCCGACGGGTTCGATCCCTGCTTGGCGGCCAGCGTCTTGCCAGCCTTGTCGATCGCGTTCCACAGCAGCGTCCTGCACCGCTTGATGTTGCCCGCGCCGCAGTAGCGCACGCTGAATTTCCCACGCACCTTCATGCCCAGGATCGTGCGCAGGTCCTTGTCCATGTAGATGTGCCAGCCGGTGTACTGCCCGCCGGGCGGGTTGTCGTACTGACTGACGAACGACGCCAGGTCGGTGGACAGCTTGGGACCGAGAACCGACGAGGCCCATGCGTTGGCCAACAGCGGCCATGCCGTGTCGATGATCGCCGCCCCTGGATCGGTGATCTTGCCGACGCCCGAGGGATCGGTCCGGTCCAATCTGCTGCCGCCATGCTGGTGCCACGCGTCCAGCAGCGCGAGCATCTTGGCGTCGCGCGCGTTGGGCGCATGCCCACCGTGCAGCAGCTTCGACAGCACCGGCTCGAACGTCATCTCGCGGACGTCCTGCGTCGCGGCGGCGTTCATCGCCGAGACGACCTTCTCGGGAGTGATGTTCTTGCCGTGGCCGAGGTTTGAGATCAGCAAGTCAACGCGCTGCAACGCGCCCAGCGACCAGTTGTCGTCGGGAGCCTCGTAGCCCGCCTGCGGGCGGTTATTCCAGTTGACGATCTCGCCGTTCGGTGGGTTGATGCCCTGCGGGTGATTCTTCGCCGATACGTCGCCCTTCCACTCCTCGTGCCCGGTGCCGTTGATCGGCATCGCCGGGTCGACGTTGGAGGGACGGATCGGCACCAGGCCGCTCGTGAACACACCGATGTCCTTGTCGTCGGCATAGAACGAGTTGAACGTCTGGGGCGTCAGGCTCGCCGCCTTGAAGAACTGGTGGATGTTGTGAACCTGGTTGTGGGCCAGCTTGTAATAGAACAGCTGGTCGAGCACGTCCTTGCCGTAGCTCGAGCGCTTGCGCGACAGC